>CAINLH010000107.1 GCA_903850275.1 uncultured Acidimicrobium sp. | reverse complement strand
TGTTCCATCAGACGAGTGACAAATCTCGATGGTGATGTTGTCGCGTTCCATGCTTGCACCGCCGATTTCGGGGCTGTTGGCTACTGCAATGTTGTCGACTAAAGATGGGTTTGGTTGTTGAGCAAGGCGCTGAACGCGAAACACCACTTCCATTTCAATTTCGGGCAGCTTGTCTACAACTTCGTCGATATACCAAGTTCGGTAAGTTGCCTGGCTGCGACTTGGCCAATTCAGCGTGATGTGTGCAACGACTCGCGGGGGAAGCCCTTCGCCCGGCAGGCCGTACGTGGTTTCCCACACCAAGTCGCCAAGCAAAATGTCGGAGTTGAAATGCTCTTCGAAGGCCTGTCGCTCGAGGAATGCGTTGCCGAACGCGTCGCGTAGCGCGCTAATGGCATCGGTAAATACGTGATCGAGCATGCATATTTAGGGTACTCGCTAACCTTGAGCCATGCCTTTGGTCCTTCTTGATATTGCAGACGGTGTCGCCACCATCACCCTGAACAACCCAGACGAGCGCAACACCATGACGGCGCCAATGGTGTCCGAGATTGGTGCCGCAATGGATCGCATCGAAGCAGACGAGAACATTGGGGCCATCGTTGTTACGGGTACCGCGCCAGCATTTTGTGCTGGAGCAAACCTTGGAAACCTGGCAGAAGCCGATGGCGAATCGCTCGGTGTCATTTACGAAGGCTTTCTTCGCATTGCTCGCAGCCCGTTGCCAACCATTGCTGCGGTAAACGGCGCAGCAGTTGGGGCTGGCATGAACCTGGCACTTGGTTGCGACGTTCGCATCGCTGCGCGACGCGCAAAGTTTGACACCCGATTTTTGCAACTAGGAATTCATCCTGGTGGTGGCCACACATGGATGCTGCGACGAATCGTTGGCCCGCAAGCGGCGATGGCTGCGGTGCTGTTCGGCGAGATTTTGGATGGGGCAGAAGCCGAGCGTGTTGGGCTTGCCTACAAGTGCGTAGACGACGACAAGTTATTGGAAACGGCACATGCGCTTGGCGCCCGCGCAGCAAGCGCGCCGAGAGAATTGGTCATTGAAACAAAGAAAACTATTGCGGCAATGGCCAATGTGGTTACCCATACAGAGGCAGTTGCGGCCGAGCTCGTGCCACAGTTGTGGAGCACGCGCCAGCCTTGGTTTGCCCAGCGTCTAGCCGCGCTGCAGGCCAAAATCAGCAAGAAATAACGCCTGCTCAACGCGCCCTCTCTGAAGGTGTAAGTTTCAGTTCAGAGAGCAAGCCAGTGGAATTCGTCAGTGTTACCAACACGAAAGGCGGGGGAAGCAATGAGCAAGCGTCACAAACATCGCGAGACGGTGTTGCCACCAAAGGTGGAGATTCGGGCACACGCCCACAACGAACGACATCGAGTTAACTCGGAGTTGCACCTTGTGGCCGATTTGGTGAGCCACGGAGTGGAGCCAGACGATGTGATCGATCCGGGCCCCGAATGGAAGCCAATGCACCATCACGATGCGCAAGTTGGTCGCGAGTTATCGCGCCGACAAACCTTCAAGCATTGGAAGACAAAGGAATGGAAAAGGCGCAGTGTGTTACGCAAGCAGCGTGCGAAAGAAATTGAACACCTGCGGGATATTGCTTAACGCTCTAACCAGTTGGCGCCAAGTTCGTCTTTGCGCTCAAGCCATTCTTCATGAGTGAATCCGTAGCGAACGTGGTCTTCCCACACGCCATTGATTTCTAGAAAACGTTCCGCAAGCCCTTCTTCGCGAAAACTAATCTTTTCCATCACTCGCCGACTGTTTGCATTGCGGGGAATGATGCAGATTTCGACGCGATGCAATTTCAGTTGCTCGAATGCAAACTTAGAAATTAGGACGACTGCTTCCGCTGTGTAACCGTTTCCCGCGCGTGCCTCGTCGATCCAGTAACCGATAGTTGCGCACTGCAGCGCACCGCGCACAACATTGTTGAGGTTTACTTCGCCTGCCAGCGAGCCGTTGACAAACATGCCGAACGTGTAGCTGCTACCTAACTGTCGGTCGCGGTCGCGCACGGTGCAACGATTAGCAAATGCTTCTCGGCTGTGCGCCGGGTCGGTGGTGTTGCGGGGCACGAGGGGTTCCCATTTGGTGAGCCAACTTGCATTGCGAATGCGAACCTCGCTGAAGGCTTCAAAATCTTGCGCGATGAGCGGGCGCAACATGACGCGTTTTGAGTACAGACGTAGGGGCGACTGGGTAACCGCGCCGGCTGGGTGCACGATGCTTGGCTTGGGGAGAGTCATGGCGCGCTCAATTCTTGCGCAATGACGCCGTCGAGCAAGTTATTGACAGAGACAGTGATTTCGGCAAGGTGCAGGCGGCGCATGATGCCTACGAGCACGCAACAGCCGCCCACAATGACGTCGGCTCGGTCGGCAGGAAGGCCGGGGTTGTGCTTGCGGTCGGCAAGTTTTTCGGTGGCCAGAGTGCGGAACACTTCTTCTACGTCGCTTCTGGACATGCTGTGGCCGTGCAATTTGGTCGCATCAAATTGCTGCAGGCCAATTTCGACAGCAGCAATAGTGACGATGCTGCCGGCCACGCCAATGACGCGAGTTGCATGTGCAACGTCGGGGTGTTCGCGCAGCAAGTCGTCCATGAAGTCGGTGACGAGGCCAATGGCGTTCGTCAGTTCTTCGGGTTTCGGTGGGTCGTGATGCAATTCGCTTTCGGTAAGAACAACCGTGCCAACAGGGAAACTCATGGCGTGTCGAAACTGCGTGTCGCCGATCATCACTTCGGTGCTGCCACCGCCGATATCGATAACCAGCGTGGTGCCATCGTGGGCGGGGAAGTGAGAAATGGCGCCGGCAAATGCCAGACGCGCTTCGGTTTCGCCCGCAATGATTTCGGGGCGAGTGCCAAGCACTTGTTCGGCTGCGTCGAGGAATACTGCAGAGTTAGTTGCGCGTCGGCATGCCTCGGTGGCCGTTACTCGCACGAAGCCACACCCGTGTTGAGTGATGAGCGCTTTGTATTGTTGCAGCCGATTTACTGTGCGCTCGATTGCGTCGGGTTGCAACTCGTTGCTGTGCACCACGCCGCGCCCCAACCCAGTTACGTGTACTTCGCGAACCAATTCGGTTCCGTCTGTGTTGGTGATCAACAAGTTGGTGGAATTGGTTCCGATATCGATTGCTGCAAGTGGGGAGGTGACAACCTTGCGCGGCTTACTGACGATGTAATCGTTGCGCGACGTGCCCAACTTGGCAGCTACCCAATCGCCAACTGGGTCTTCGCCGCCTGCAAGCCACCAACCCAAGTGGGCATGGAGGCACTTCACGCCAATACGAGTGCCGCCCACACCGCCAGATGGGCGAGGGCCTGTGTGATCGGCGGGAATACTGGCGTCCCGTTCCTCCGCGTATCTAACGTGTGCAGCGGCAAGCGCGGCTGGGTCTACTTCGGCTTCTGCGGTGTTGACACCACCTTCTGCTTCTAGGCGGCCAGCCTGCACGGTCTCGGTTTCGCCAACCAGCCAGTAGCGCGTTGGCATTGGTGTGCCGTCTGCAAGCAATGGGTGGTTGTACAACACCACCGGGTCGCCTGTGCGGGTGCGCACAACAACCTGGAAATTGCCCTGAGGAACACGCCCGAGTAACTCGGTGATGCGAGCAATGTCGGCGGGTGTTGGCGCGTTAGAAAATATAGACAAGCGCGGCAACCACAGCGACAACAGCAATGAGCGCAGGAATTGCGCGTTTCAGAATTGGTGCGCCCGCAGTTCCGAGCAAGTCCAACGGCGCAACTTCTGGGCTGTTGATGATTCGAATTGCAGGCTGCTCGCTTGGTGCTGGCGTCGCGGTTTCAACTGGTGCGGCAGCGGGGGTTGTTGGTGTGCTTGTTGCAGGAGCACCGGTGATGAGTTGGTTGAGATTTTCGGAAAATTGTGCAAGCAGTTTGTCGCTTACGTCGGCGAGTGCGCCGCGGCCAAACTGCGCAACCTTGCCCGAGATGGTGAGGTCGGTGTGCACGGTGCAGGTGGTTGAAGTTGGTG
>CAINLH010000106.1 GCA_903850275.1 uncultured Acidimicrobium sp. | reverse complement strand
TTCCTCGCCGAGCGTGCGCCCGAACTGAGAAACGTCCATGTTGTCGGGAAGGTGATTCGTTGTCATCAAATCAATGGTGGTCGGCGAAACAATTCGTACGCCATCAAGTTCTCCACCATTTTCGAGCATCTGCAAAAAGCGCCAGTAATCGGAAGCGGTAGAAACCAAACCTCCTCCACCAGAAAACGCTGCAGGTGGCTTCAGAACATTTCCTTCCATGCCAGTAAGCCGAATGGTGGTGTTGTCTTTGGCATTGTGGTTGTACAAAGCAGCTAGTCGTGACGCTTTGGCTGCCGGTACGTCGAAACCTGTGTCGTTCATGCCCAATGGTTTCAAGATGCGCGTCTGGAGAAACTGATCAAGAGACATTCCTGAAGCAACTTCAACCACTCGGCCCAATACGTCGGTTGCAACGCTGTAGTTCCATGAAGTTCCAGGCTGGAACACCAAAGGCAATGCCGCGTATCGGTTGCACATTTCTTCAAGGTTGCCGGTTTGGGGCACGCCAAAATCAAAACCTGCACGGCGATACATGTCGTCTACGGCCTCGTAGTAGTTGAAGCTGTAGGTGAGCCCTGCCGTATGCGTGAGCAGATGCCAAACGCGCATTGGTTTGGCGATTGGTTCGGTAATTGGCTTGAATGCCGAACCGCCCGTGAACACGCGGGTGTCGGCAAAGGCAGGAATGAACGCGCTTACTTCGTCTGTCAACTGCAACTTGCCTTCTTCCACCAGCATCATGCAAGCAATTGATGTAATCGGTTTTGTCATTGATGCAATTCGATAAATGGTGTCCAGTTCGATCGGTAGTCCGGCCTCGATGTCGCGGTTGCCGTACTTGCTGACATGAACAAGTTGCCCATAGCGCGCAACGGTGCATGCATAACCGGGCAAGCGCCCGTCATCTACATATTGTTTGAAATGTTTGTCGATGTTGGTGAGGCGCTCGGCGCTCATACCCACTTCTTTAGGGTCGATTGTTACCTGTAATTCGCTCATGAGTATTTCCCTTTCAACCATGCTTCAAGTTCGGCACCTGCATCTTTTAGTTGCAACGTAAGTTCGATCACTGCTTGCAACCAACCCATTGGTGTTCCCGTATCAAATCGGGCGATGCTGCTGACAACACCAAACAAATCGCCAGCTTGCGCCTCTATCAGTAATGCATCGGTTAATTGAATTTCTCCGCTTGGTGCGGGCTTCAGCGCATCCAGCATGTCGAACATGCCTGCGTGCAATACATATCGACCAATCAAGATGAGATCACTTGGCGCCTCATGCATTGCTGGTTTCTCAACAACGTCAGTGACGGTCACTTCCCCGCTTGCGGTTGGTGCGGAAGTTGTTTTGACGCAGCCGTAGGCCGACACTTCGGTCATTGGCACTTGCTTCAAGCCAACAACGCTTTTGCCGTTTTGCAAAAACATGTCCGACATTTGTTTGAGCAGCGAAGAATCGCCCATCAGTTCGTCTGGCAACAACACAGCAAACGGTTCGTTGCCAACTGCCGACCTGGCGCAACCGATGGCATGGCCGAGGCCACGTGGTGCATCTTGGTACACCACACTCACCCGCACGTCTGAACCGATACGTGCAAGTCGGTCGGCAAGTTCGGTACGGCCGCTGTCGCGCACACGTTTCACTGCATCTGCCGAGGGGGCAAGATACGCCTCGATGCCAGTCTTTGCCTTGCTCGACACCACCACGATGTGGTCGCAACCCGCGCCAATGGCCTCATCCATCACCAGCTGTAGCGCCGGCGTGTCGAAAATTGGCATCAACTCTTTCGGCACTGCTTTCGTGGCGGGCAGGAACCTGGTGCCCATGCCAGCGGCGGGAATGACGGCGGTGTGTAGAGGCACCCCTGCATCCTAGAATTATCGGTCTGATGCCAACGTATGTCTATAAGTTCATTGATTCGGGCGAAACGATCGAAGTGCAGCAAGCCTTTACCGACGACCCATTTACCGAATTGGCCCACCCTGTTGATGGCGTGGTGAAGCCAGTGAAAAAGGTGTTTACGCCCGTTGGTGTGTCATTTAAGGGTGGCGGCTTCTATAAGACCGACAGCCGCTCTGGTTCCAGCACTTCGTCTGCATCCAGCACTGCCAGCAAGCCAGCCGACACGGCCGCGCCTGCTGCTGCAACCACACCTGCGGCGCCAGCAGCACCTGCTGCAAGCCCGTCGCCTGCTGCCACAACCTAGTTTCGCTGCACCTTGCGCTAACGGCGTACACATTGCGTGTATGCACCAACGCATAACTCAACTAGCCCAACTTCTTCGGCCGGCAATTCGAAAAGCGCGTGTGTGGGTGGCGCAGCAATATCTGCTCCTGTGTGCCAAACAAAAGCGGCGCCATCAAGTCATTGCGGCGCTGATCGCTCTTGCGGTGCTTGCGTATGTTGTTGCTTCGTTCAACACCTATAACCGACAACGCCAATTAGGCGAGATCACTTCGGTATTCGTTGCTTCGCAAAACCTGGAGCCCGGCGATGTCATTGACGGTGCAACTTTTACTACGCGACGCATGCCGCGCACGTTTGTCGCCCCGTCGGCGTTGCGGGCAATCACCGATGGCATGGTGGTACAGCAACGTGTTGCGGTGGGTGACGTATTGTCGTTTACCAACGTTGGCGCATCAAGCACACTCACCGATCGTTTGCCGCAGGATTTTCGTGCAGTAGCGATAGCCCTGCGCACCGTGTTGCCCAACATGCAACCTGGCAACACCGTGGATGTCATTGCAAATGGTGTGCTCTTGGCAGCAGACGGGCTGGTGCTCTATGTGTTGCCCGAATCAAACACTGTGGTTGTTGCTGTGCCGTCGGCGGTGTCGCCTGCTGTTGCAAGTGCCGCCGCGATCGGCGACGCGACGCTGGTTGTTTCTAGTTAGCGCCAGGAAGACGCGGCAATAGAAAG
>CAINLH010000105.1 GCA_903850275.1 uncultured Acidimicrobium sp. | reverse complement strand
TTTGGCCCCGGTTCTTCATTAAAAGACATCGCAACGTGGCTCGAGCAAGCACTCGACGCTCGCGAACAATAGAGAAAGAAGTCTCATGGATTTATTCGAATATCAAGGCAAACAGTATTTTGCCAAATTCAACATTCCAGTTTCGGCGGGCGGTGTTGCGGTCACTGTTGACGAAGCAGTGCGCGAGGCAGAGGCAGCGAAGTATCCGGTGGTTGTAAAGGCGCAAGTGCAAGTTGGTGGCCGCGGCAAAGCTGGCGGTATCAAGTTGGCCAACAATGCAGACGAAGTTCGATTGCATGCGGGAAACATCTTGGGCATGGATATCAAGGGCCATGTTGTGAAGCGCGTCTGGATTGAACACGCATCCGACATTGCCGAGGAGTATTACGCATCGTTCACGCTTGATCGTGCGGCCAAACAACATCTCTTGATGTTGTCGGCGCAAGGTGGAGTCGAGATTGAAGAGGTTGCAGCAAAAGATCCAACCGCGATCATCAAACTGCACATCAACCCAATCGAGGGTTTGTCGCCTGCCACTGCTCGTCAGGCCACGGTCGATGCAAAGATTCCGGCAAAGGCAGTAGATGGCGTGTCCGACATGTTGGTGAAGTTGTACGAATGCTTTACCAAGGGTGACTGCGACTTGGCAGAAATCAACCCGCTTATTTTGAAGCCAACAGGCGAGGTGCACGCGCTGGATGCAAAAGTAAGTTTGGACGTCAACGCTTCCTTCCGCCATCCGGAATGGGAAGAGTATGCAGCAACGGAAGAATTAGATGATCGCGAAAAATTGGCTCGCGAGAAAAACTTGCAGTACATCGGCCTCGACGGAACTGTTGGAATCATCGCCAATGGTGCTGGTCTGGCAATGAGCACGCTCGACGTGGTTAATCAAGTTGGCGGCTCGGCTGCCAACTTCCTTGATATCGGCGGCGGCGCTAATGCCGAGATGATGACGGCGGCACTTGAAGTAATCAACTCAGACGCCAAGGTGAAGAGCATCTTTATCAATATCTTTGGCGGCATTACCCGCGGCGAAGAAGTTGCAAAGGGCATTGTTGAGGCAGTGAAGCGTGTTGCGCTTCGCGCACCAATTGTTATTCGCCTTGATGGCACCAATGCTGAAGAGGGCCGCAAGATTTTGGCCGAGGCAGGAATCCCCGAATCGCAGCTAACTAGTCGACCCACCATGATCGAGGCAGCTCGCGCCGCCGTCGAGATGGCCAAGTAGGAGCAGATCATGGCAATTTTCGTAGATCAAAACACCAAGGTGATCGTGCAAGGCCTCACTGGTGGGCAGGGTCGTTATCACGGCCTGCGCAACAAGGCATACGGCACCCAAGTGGTGGGCGGCGTTACTCCGGGCAAAGCCGGACAAGACGTTGAAGGTATTCCAGTGTTCGACACCGTTGCCGACGCGGTTGCTGCAACGGGTGCAACAGCATCGTTCATTGCAGTGCCACCAAAAGCTGCGCCAGCAGCAATTCTTGAAGCGGCCCGAGCGGGTATTGGTTTTGTTGTGTGCATTACCGAGGGTGTTCCCGCACAAGACGAAGCGCGTGTGTTTGCAACATTGCAGCGCGACTATCCAGCAACTCGGTTGCTTGGCCCAAACTGCCCAGGAATTATCAGCCCGGGAAAATGCAACATCGGAATTACTGCCGGCGAAATTGCCCAAGTGCCAACTGCGGCGGGGCCAAACGTTGGCATTGTTTCACGATCGGGAACGCTGACATATCAGGCGTTGTACGAACTGAAGCAACAGGGAATAGGCGTCAGCACCTGCGTAGGCATTGGCGGCGACCCAGTGCCAGGAACTTCATTCGTTGATTGCTTGGCGCAGTTTCAAGCCGACCCGGAAACACACGCCATCATCATGATTGGTGAAATTGGTGGATCGGCCGAAGAAGAAGCCGCCGAGTTCATTACTCACCACGTGACGAAGCCAATGAGCGCATACATTGCGGGCGTTACTGCGCCAGCCGGCAAGAAGATGGGCCACGCTGGAGCCATCGTGTCCGGCGGCAAAGGCACTGCGCAAGGCAAGATGGATGCATTGCGAGCAGCCGGAGTTCAGATTGGTCTCAACCCAACAGAAGCCGGCGCGCTGATGGCGGAGATCGTCAAAACCCTTCGCTAAATTTGTCATGAATCGCCCCCAACAGTCCATCGCTTATTTACCTGGGCTCGATGGGCTTCGCGCAATTGCCGTATTGGCTGTTGTTATTTACCACGCCAACAAAAATTGGCTCAGTGGTGGTTTTCTTGGCGTCGAAGTTTTCTTTGTTATCAGCGGTTACCTAATCACACTGCTGCTGCTCACCGAGTCGAGGCAAACAGGAACAATTAGTTTCGGCGCCTTCTGGACACGACGAGCACGCAGGTTATTACCAGCGCTGTGGACGCTGCTCACCCTGACCACGGTGTATTTCTCGCTCTTTGAGCGCGCCGAACTTGGGCGGTTACGCGGCGATGTCATTGCTGCATTTATTTATGGTTTCAACTGGTTCAAGATTTGGGCACAGTCTTCGTATTTTGATGGCACCGCACTCGACCCGCTACGACA
>CAINLH010000104.1 GCA_903850275.1 uncultured Acidimicrobium sp. | reverse complement strand
TCCACGTCGGAGTGGCGAAATTGGCAGACGCACCAGCTTGAGGGGCTGGCGCTCGAAAGGGCGTAGGGGTTCAAGTCCCCTCTTCGACACCACATCACCATGTAGTTTTAATGCGTGACAAGTACTCGCACTGCAGAAGAGATTGCGGGTATTCAGAAAAACACCCTTAGGGTTCTCGTCGCTAGCCAAATCGCGGGCTCTGCAGCACTTGCCGCAGCAGTGACTGTTGGTGCATTCGTAATGCAAGACATTCTCGGACAAAGCACTCCATGGGGCGGTGCTGCGTCTGCAACCGTCACGATGGGCACAGCCTTCATGGCTCAGATGTTGGCTAGACAGATGAACCAACATGGACGACGAAGAGGACTGCAGCTCGGTTATTCATTCGCGATCATCGGCGGGCTCATCGCGGGAGTGGGCGCGGAAACTAAAACAATGTGGGTGTTCATTTTGGGGTTGTTTCTGTTCGGCAATGGTCAGGCTTCCAATTTGCTCTCACGTTATGCAGCAACAGATTTAGCCCAACCGAATAATAGAGCAGCGGCTATGAGCCGAATTCTCTTTGCATCAACCTTCGGCGCTGTTTTTGGCCCATTGCTCATTCGACCTGCAGAAGAATTGGGGATGTCTTTGTTCGGTTGGAGTCAATACACCGGGCCTTGGATATTTTCGGGAATCTTCTTTTTCACATCTTTGATAAACACCACGGTTCGTCTCCGACCAGACCCGCTTGAAGTTGCAGGAGGGCTTAATTCGCAGGCCGCAGCAGGGCTGCCTAAGCGCTCATTCAAAGATGTGTGGAGAATATTCAAAGGGTCTGCTGAGGGACGTTTGGCCCTTACGAGCATGGTTATCTCACAGATGACGATGGTTGCGGTGATGACTATGACACCAGTGCATCTGAAGAGTCACGGGCACGAGACTGTCAGTGCATACGTAATCTCACTCCACATTGTTGGCATGTATGCCTTTAGCCCGTTAATCGGCAAGTTCTCCGACTCGCGGGGTAGGCACAACACGATCATGATTGGCGCATTGTTGCTGATGGGGAGCACCGTGATGTCTGCCCTCGCGGGTGATTCTCCTGCGCTCCTATTTCCGTCTCTATGGCTGCTCGGTATCGGTTGGAGTTTTGGCTTGATAGGCGGATCAAGTCTCTTGGTTGATTCCGTTGCTACGGAGTCTCGCGTTCGGGTTCAGGGAACTGCCGATTTGTTGATGAGTTTTTTTGGGGGGATGGCCGGATTCTCTAGCGGTTTCATACGCAAGGCAATCGGTTTCCATTGGCTCTCGAATTTGGGAACGGTGTTCGCCGCCGTGTTGTTGGTATCGGTGATCGTTCGGGTTGGCCGGGTCTCGGTGCCGAAATCCGCGTAAGGTTTGTGTATGAAGCGGTGGAAGAACTGGGCGGGCAATCAACGAGCGACTCCTAAGTCTGCTCACTTTCCATCGTCTGAGAGCGAACTCGTTGCCATCGTGCGTTTTGCGCAGGCGGCCAAACGCCGCGTGAAAGTTGTTGGATCTGGGCATAGTTTCACTGCGGTTGCTGTTGCCGACGACATCCTGATCGACCTGCGCAACTACGGTGAATTTCTCGAAGTGAGTTCAGACCGAACCACGGTGACAGTCCAATCGGGAATAGTTCTTTCCGATCTGAACGAGCGACTGCAGCGGGAAGGTCTCGCGATGCCCAACCTCGGGGACATCACCTATCAAACAATTGCTGGAGCCCTTTCTACTTCTACACACGGGACTGGTCAGGCGCGAACAGGCCTGGCTGCTCAAGTTGTCGGGTTTCGTCTCATTGATTCGGTTGGAAACGTATTGCCGTGTTCCGAACGTGAAAACGAGGAAGTGTTCCATGTTGGTCGAGTGGGTTTGGGTGCACTCGGAATCTTAAGCACATTGACGCTGCGAGTAGTCCCTGCATTTCAATTGTGCGCGGTAGAAGAACCTATGCGTGTCAAAGATGTTCTCGAAAACATTGATCAACTCGTAAATGGCAATGACTTTTTTGAATTTTATTGGATACCACACACCGGTTGGGCGCTTACGAAACGAAACAATATTTGCGATATTCCATCAGATCCGCCTCGGCGCTTTGCACACTGGTGGAACAAGATTTTCATGGAGAATATTGCCTTTGGCGCATTGTGCTATTTGGGCCGAATGCGCCCTGGTCTGATTCCTCGGCTGGCGAAAGTGTTGCCTAGTTCTGGGCGTGTCGAATATGTCAACGCCAGTTACAAGATTTTTGCAAGTAAAAGGCTTGTTCGCTTTTATGAGATGGAGTATTCAATCAATAGGGAGTCAGTCGTACCGGCGCTTGAACGGGTGATGAAACTTGTTGATGAAGAAGGTTTGATGCTCAATTTTCCAGTTGAGGTCAGGTTTACTGCACCAGATGATGTATCACTTTCGACGAGTCATGGGCGCTCCAGTGCCTATATAGCAGTACACGTATTCAAGGGAATGCAATACGAGCCTTACTTCCGTGCTGTAGAAAAGATTATGATGGACTACTGCGGCAGGCCCCACTGGGGAAAGATTCACTTTCAGTCAGCAGAGTCGTTGTCAAGCCTGTATCCTGAATATCAGCGTTTTATTGAAGTTCGGAACCGTCTCGATCCCGAGGGTGTGTTCACAAACGACTATTTGCGTCGTGTGCTTGGCCGGTAGGTCGCACAACCCCCTAGGCAATTGAGGAGAAACACATGAGTACGAGTTGGTCGGCGCTTGGCGTCCCCGAAAGAATCGTTGCAGGTTTACTTGCACGCGACATCACAAGCCCATTCCCGGTTCAGGCTGCAACATTGCCCGACGCACTGCAAGGTCACGACATTTGCGGTAAGGCACCAACAGGTTCTGGCAAAACCCTGGCCTTCGGCATCGCGCTTGCATTGAAAGTAGAGAAGTCGAAGCCAGGTCGTCCGCAGGGTTTAGTCCTTGTGCCTACACGAGAACTTGCTGCCCAGGTAGCTAAAGAAGTTTCTATGTTGTGTTCGGGCAGCGACATTCGAGTTGCTGCTGTTTACGGTGGAGCAGGGTATGGGCCGCAAGTGAAGGCAGCTCGAGCAGCAAGCATCGTTGTGGCAACACCAGGTCGACTTGAAGACCTCATCAAGCGTCGAGATCTTGATCTTGGTGCCGTTGCGCTTGCAGTAATCGACGAGGCCGACCGAATGGCCGACATGGGTTTCATGCCTGCCGTTAAACGGATTATGCGTGCGGTATCAAAAAGCCGCCAGACACTGTTGTTTTCGGCGACGCTTGATGGTGATGTTGATGCATTGATCAAGGAGTTTCAGAATTCGCCTAAGAAGCATCAGATTGCTGCAGCAGAGAATGCGGGCGAAATCGATCACTTGTTTTGGAACGTCGGGCGAGAAGACCGGACGCGCATGGTGGCGGAAATCGCTACCCATTACGAGCGAGCAATCGTGTTTTGTCGTACCAAGCATGGTTCCGACAGGCTTGCAAAGAACCTCGATTCGATGGGCATGAGCACATGTGTCATTCACGGCAATCGAAGCCAAGCACAGCGCGAAAAGGCCTTGGAGCAATTTCGTCGTGGCAAGGCAACCGTCATGGTGGCAACCGACGTAGCTGCACGCGGTATTCACATTGATGCGGTTCCCGTAGTGATTCACTTTGATCTTCCAGAAGATCCGAAGGATTACATCCATCGTTCTGGTCGAACAGGACGCGCTGGTCAAAAGGGCGTCGTAATCTCGCTCATCGACAAATCGATGCGACGCTCAACTGGGCAACTGACCAAGGGCATGAAGTTTGAGGTCAATTATGTCGATCCAGACTTCGAGGCCATCTCGTTGCCAACGAAGCCAATACGTCCGGGTGAAATCGGAACTGTAAAGGCGCTCTCGCTTCAGCGAGCCTGATCTCTTACAGGCAAATATCCTGCGGTCGTACAGGGACACGCAGGAGGGCCTTGCCAGTTGCTGCCCGAATAGCAGCGACAATGGCTGGAGTAACAGAAATGCACGGAGGCTCGCCGATGCCCTTTGCGCCTAACGGTGCTTGGGGCTCGGGTTCCTCGATCATCACAGCAACAACTGTTGGGGCATCGAGTGCGGTTGGCAGCAGGTAGTCGGTGAAACTGGGGTTTCGTACCTTGCCGTTCTCGAGCACGATTTCTTCCATCACTGCCAGGCCTAAGCCTTGGGCAATGCCACCTTCTAGCTGACCAAGTGCGCTGAGCGGATTCAACACCTTGCCAACGTCTTGTGCCGTTGCTATTTGTACGACCTTGACAAGCCCAAGATCGCAGTCAACGTCTACGACGGCACGGTGTGCGACAAATGCGAATGCGACGTGACAGTTTCCTTGACCATTCTCATCGAGGTCTTCGGTTTTACGGTGATGATGTTCGAAGGTTTCAGAAAACGTTACGCCTTCCGTTGCATCAACAACGCTGATGCGGAAGTCGCCTATTGAATCAACTACATCCGTACCATCGATGAGCAAGCGGATTGGGTCGATGTTGTGCAGTTTGCCAATATGTTCAAACATTCTTTCGCGCACCAAACGGCATGCGCCGTCAACCGCTCCGCCGCTCATCCATGTTTGTCTTGATGCCGATGTCGATCCTGCCGAACCAATTTGGGTGTCAGAAACTTCCTGCACAACTTGATCGACGCCAAGAACACTTCGCGCTATTTGTGGAGCGAGGGTGACGAAACCCTGTCCTACTTCGGATGTAGCAAATTTGAGCGACGCAACGCCATTGCTGAGGGTGCAACGAGCGGTTGCGTAATCATCAAAGCCCTCGCTGTACATAAGGTTCTTCATCGAAACTCCCCAGCCAATTCCTCGAACTATGTTCTTGCGTTCAGCTGTTAGGCCGCTACCACCTGGCAATTCGAGTGCATCGACAAGATCTGGCATGGGCGGCGGAAGGGGAATGGCATCAGTTTCTCGGATGCATCGCTCGACTGGGGCAACACTCTCCATTGTCTGACCAGTAATGATTTTGTCGCCAGTGTGCATGGCGTTAACGAGCCTGACCTCTACTGGAGATATTCCGCACGCTTCCGCAATCTTGTCCATTTGCCCCTCGTGGGCGAAACAAGCCTGCACCACGCCGAATCCGCGCATTGCCCCACACGGAGGGTTATTTGTCCGAACTGCGTATCCATCGACTACGGCATTGTCGCACTGGTATGGGCCTTGCGTATGCGTAATTCCATTGATGAGTACCGCAGGTGAGGTGCTTGTGTAGGCGCCGCCGTCAAAGACCATGCGCGCCTCAATTTTGACAATTTTGCCACTCCTGTTGGCGTGGTGTCGCATCCAAACGGTAGCGGGATGGCGGTGTACGTGCCCGAAGAAGCTTTCCTCTCGGCTGTATTGCATCTTGATTGGCCGCCCTGTGCGTAAGGCAAGGAGGCAGCAGTGAACTTGCAGACTGATATCTTCGCGCGCGCCAAAAGCACCGCCGACTCCGCCGAGAACAAGGCGAACATTGTTCTCTGGAAGATTGAGGCAGGCAGCAATTTGACCGCGGTCTTCGTGCAGCCACTGTGTAGCGATGTGCAGTTCCACGCCTTGCGCACCAGGGTCTGGGAAAGCCATTGCTGCTTCAAGGCCGAGGAAGGCTTGATCCTGCATGCCGATTGTGTAGTTGCCTTCCACAATGATCTCGGCTGTCGCGTTCGAATCACCGTGAATGATGCGTTGGTGCCGAATGAGATTGCCGTCAGGATGAATTGGTGGCGTGGTCGGAAGAATTGCAAGTTCGGCGTCGACCAACGGGGTCATCACTTCGTACTCAACAACGATTGCTGCAAGTGCTCGTCTGCATGTTTCCGGATGATCTGCAGCAACTGCGGCAATAGGTTCGCCCATGTATCGAACTACATCTTTCGCGAACACCGGTTGGTCGCTGGAAATCAGGCCATATGTTAATTTTCCGGGTACGTCTTCGGCTGTGATTATCGCGTGCACTCCAGCGATGAGAAGAGCCTTGGTCGTATCGATTGATGTAATCCGGGCGTATGGGTGCGGAGAACGAAGGGTTGCACCCCACAACATGTTTTCGGCACGCATATCCGATGAGAAAGAAAACTCTCCGGTTACTTTTGCAACACCATCCGGCCGTAGGGCGCTTGTTCCCAGTACATCGCGGCTCCTCGTTGAGGTTTTTGCTGTCATTATTTGCTCTTCTTTCGAGTCTCGATGACAGCATTTACAGCTGCAAAAATTCGTCCATATCCCGTACAACGGCAAATGTTGCCAGAGATTGCTTCCTTCACTTCGATGTCACTTGGGGATGGGTTGTGTTCGAGCAGGTGATGTACGGCAACAATCAGCCCAGGTGTACAGAACCCGCATTGCACAGCGCCTTCGGTGACAAAGGCAGCTTGTACGTCTGAAATTACGCGTGCTGTATCGCCAATTACGGTGTCGGCCAGCAGTCCCTCAACTGTTGTGATTGTGGAATCAACAGCAGTAGCAGCCATGACCAGGCATGAACACACTGCGTCGCCGTCCAGTAGAACCGTGCAACTGCCACATTCGCCTTGCTCGCATGCGCCTTTTGATCCTGGTAAATCCAGGCGTTCGCGAAGGACATACAGCAAGCTTTCGCCGATCCAGGAGTCCTTTACTGGACGTTCTGCACCATTGATATTCAACGTGTACATCTGATGATCTGTGGTCATGAGTTGGCCTTTAGTAATAGTCGTTCGGCAAGAACTGATATGGCATGTTTGCGATACTCGGCTGTGGAGCGATGATCGTCAATTGGACGAGCCTCAAGAGCGGCCCGACGACCAAACTCTTTTGCGATCTCGTTAGAGAAGTTTGAATTCGCAATGTCAACTTGTGTAGCCAGCCATTGTTCGCTCTCTCGGCATCGGATGATTGTGGGGCCCACAGCCCCGAGGGCCAAGCGAATTTGAGACCGTGAGGTGTCTACGGCGAGACAGGCGGATGCAACTGAGATAACCATGGCGTTACGGACGCCTACTTTTGAGTAGCCCTGAAAACCCCGCAAAATGGGAACGGTGACACCAGTAATGATCTCATCGGGCTTTCGTGCATTCTTCTTTACTCCCACCATGAAGTCGTGAATCAAAACATCTCGACTCGCATCGACGGACTGAAGATGGACTGTGGCGTCTAGTGCGGACAGCACCGGTAAACCATCGCCAGCAGGGGAGCATGTACCCAGATTGCCGCCGAGAGACCCTGCAGCTCTGATCTGCGGTGATCCGACTGTGCGAGATGCTTGAGCGAGGGCGGGAAGCAGAGTGAGGAACGGATCATTTTCTAGCGTCTGATACGGGACGCCTGAACCGATGAAAATCAGACCCTTTTCTTCTTGTATTGAAAAGTTTCGCAACTCTTGCACTTTGCGCAATGCAACAATGTGCTCGGGCTTGAAATGGTTGAAGTTGATCTCAACCATTGTGTCTGTGCCGCCTTGAAGTAGGCGTGCATCAGGCGTTGCTCGAAGCGCCGCTAGTGCGTCGGCAAGATTGGTCGCAACAGTTACGGTCATGAAACTCCGTCCCAGTCAGAGAACGTATCGATCATTGCTTTGACGTCGCCGAGTGGGTACAGGATGGGGCAGGTAGCGCCATTTTCGATGTAATGCAGAACCTGTTTGCGCGCTTCTTGCGGTGTGCCCGAAGCCGTCAACATTTGCACTATTTCATCAGGAACTAACTTGGAAGCCGCGGTGACTTGCTCGTGAGTTGCTGGCCATGTGAGCACTTCGCCAACTTTGTCGAGTAGCGACTGCGGCACGCCAGAGGCTTTCATGATGTGCGGTTGCTGGCCAAGATACTGGGTGACCATCTCTCTCGCCATGTTCAGTGCGATTTGGCGATCTTCGTGAACGCTGCAAACAACCAACTGGGGTCTGTCAATGTCTTCGATGTTGCGGTTTGCCTTTGCAGCACCTGCACCGAGAGCCTCTATTGCCTGTTTGTTGTAGTCGGGAGATACCAAATAGTTGAGCACGACGCCGTCAGCAATCTCTCCAGTTAGTTCCATCATCTGCATTCCGGTTGCCCCAATGTAGATAGGTACATCCTTCTTGCGACGCTCTTGATACACGTAATCCAATTCAATTCCATCGAACTTTACGAACTCGCCATCAAATGTCACATTCTCATTGTTGAGTAGAGCGCGAACAGCGGTGACGATCTCTCGCATCGCCTTTAGAGGCTTCGCTCTGCTGATACCAACCTTTTGCGCTAGTGGATCCCACCATGCGCCGATACCGAGGATCACTCGCCCAGGCGCAAGGTCGTCAAGCGTTGAGAAAGTAGCTGCCAAACGTGCAGGGTTGCGGCTCCAGCAATCGACAACACCCGAGCCAACCTTGATCGTGTTCGTCACCGACGCAAAAGCGGCCATTGGTACTGTTGCTTCTCGTACAAGGCGGCTTTCTGCTTGCCAAACGGCTTCGAACCCTTTACTTTCTGCGTACTGAGTAAATTCCATTCCTTCACGAATGCGATGAGCATCTTGGAGATAGATAGCTACTCGAGCCTTGCCTGTGTTTGGGTTGATTGCCTGTAGAGGTAGCGACACTGTTAGAGCCTTTCGTGGAGTCTTTTTGCTTGTTCGGAAGCTTTTTGACGAACTTCATTGATATCGAATTTGGTTGGCTTCCCGTCCGTTACAACAGTTCTTCCGTCGACGATTACTTCAACTGGATGTACTCCCGTAGTGAACGCAAGTTTCCACGGGTCATCCACGGCGTCGTACGACCAAACGACGACATCTTCGCGTGCTTCGGGAAAGTAGTGATAACCATTTTCCAACCATGACCAGGCAGTTGCTGGGTTTTCCTTGATATCAAATTCGCGCAAACGAGCGAAGGCAAGTCGGAATTCTTCCAACATGTCGCTGCCAATGCCGTCGGTACCGAGAAGCGTCGTGTTTGTTCTTCGCGAAGGAGCGGCATAGCCAACGCTGTTGTTCATATTCGATCGGGGATTGTGAACGATGCGACCCTTGAGTTGGCGGTCGAGGAGGACACAATGCACTAAAAGCCAATCGTCCGATGCGATGGGTTCGAGTCGTTGTCCTGCGCCAGCATCATCAATACCTTCGGCGACATGAATATGCACTCCGACGGAATGTTTCTTTGCCATTTCTGTTGCAGCTTCAAGGGTTTCATCAGAGCACGTGAAAGATGCATGCAGGCCGACCATTCCGCGGCCGCCGTTGTTGAGAAAACGATCACATTCATCTAATGCGCGTCGAGCAGCACTTGTCATACTTGAATGAGGGCTTACGGAATCAACCAAAGTTCCGTTGTCTGTCCAGCGATCGGTTGCTCCGAAGCAGGTATTGACGCGTACGCCTATGTCGGCGCAAGCCTGGGCAATGACATCGAGCGAACCTTCGATGAAATTAGGGGATTCGTGGTGATCAATGATCGAAGTTGTGCCGCTCATGAGCGCCTCTGCGGCTCCGAGTGCGGCCGACCAATACAGCATCTCGGCGTCTAATTTGGCGTCGAGTCTCCACCACACCTGACGCAGAGTGGATATGAAATCGGTAGGTGCGGATGGCGGCGCTGGCATTCCGCGGGCAAGGGTCGAATACAAATGGTGGTGTGCGCAAACAAGTCCAGGCGTGCGGTTGGACACGGATCTATTCCTCGGTTGCGTCTTCGTTTGCCGACCGCATTGGCAGTCGATTTCGCCATTGACCGTCAAATTGTCGCAACGCTTCAGCTACTGCACCGGCTGTGGGCACCAAACCAATTTCGCCGACACCCTTAATTCCATACGGGGAATTGGGCTGAGGGGACTCGACAAGAATGACGTCAATCTGAGGCACGTCTTTGGCGCGCAAGATACCCAACGACCTCAAAGTCATGTTGGTTGGGAATCCGGTCTCGGGGTCATGGGGGAAGTTTTCCGAAAGGGCGTAACCCAAACCCATGTGAACACTTCCTTCAATCTGTCCTTCACAAAGCTGCGGGTTCACAGCACGTCCAACATCGTGGGCCGCAAGCACCCGCTCTATTTTTCCTGTCTCAGGATCGCATACAACCATTTGTGCGGCGTAGCCAAAAGTGGAATGAATAATCGGATGTTCGACGCCAGGCTCGCCAAGTTTCGTCGTCCAATCAACGCGATATTCGCCGCAGTGGTCGACGCCTATTGCGTTATTGGCCGCTCGAGCAGCTTCACAGGCAGCCTTCACTGCGCCGGCGCCCATCAACGTTCCCCGCGAACCGGTTGTTTGGCCAAGTCCAAGTTCTCTGGTCGTATCAACGATGACGTCAACTTTGTCGGCGTCGATACCAAGTTCGTGCACGGCAACTTGCAAAGCAACAGTGTTGATGCCTTGACCCATTTCGGTCCATCCATGGCGAACCTCGATCCGACCATCCTCTCTGAAACGAATGACAGCCCTTGTAATCTCTTTGAAACCGTTACCTAGGCCGCTGTTCTTTAGGCCGAGCCCGAGACCGACGGCCTTGCCGCTTTGCACTGCAGCGTCGTAGTGGGGCTTGATTGCTTTCAAGCATTCGGAGGCGCCAAGGCATCCGTCATCCATGATTTGGCCGGGCCCCCACACCTGATTTGGCATGATGACATTGCGTTGGCGAATCGTCCAACCATCTATTCCAACCTTCGTTGCAAGACGGTCCATGATGCCTTCCATGGCGAATTGCGCCTGATTGGCTCCGAAACCCCGAAACGCACCACAAACGGGATTGTTCGTTCGTACAGCTATGGCTTCTACGTCAATGTTTGGCACTTGATAAGGGCCGCTCGCATGGCCGGCCATCCGCTCCAAAACCTTCATTCCGACGCTTGCGTAAGCTCCACTATCGCCCACGGCGCGCACACGAAGCGCCACAAGTTTGCCATCGGCATCGCAACCCGCCTTGTATTGCATGCGAATCGGATGTCGCTTTGCATGCATCAGCAAGGATTCTTCGCGCGAGAGCGTGCACTTCACCGGCTGCTTGAGAAGCCAAGCGCAAAGTGATGCATGAGCTTGATTGCTCATATCTTCTTTGCCACCGAATGCGCCACCGTTGGTCACTAGCTCAACTGTGACTTGCTCGTTATCTACTGAGAGCATTCGAGCGATGTCGTTTCTGTCGTCCCAAATTCCCTGACCGCCGGAATAGACATGAAGACGATTGCCGTCAGGGGAGGGAACCGCGAGAGTGCTCTCAGGCTCCAAAAATGCATGTTCGATTCGCTGCGTAGTGAATGTTTCCTCCACTACGTGAACAGCGGTTGCGAAGTTGGCATCGACGTCGCCGCGTTGATATCGGCTTTCACTGAGCGTGTTCGACGTGGTTTTCCAAACGGCCGTGTCGGTACTTGCCAAGGCAACATCCGGATCGGTAAATGGTTTGAGAACGTCGTAGTTCACCTCGATCAACTTTGCTGCTTCTCGTGCGTGTTGCCTGGTGTCGGCAACAACAATTGCCAATACGTCGCCTGCATAAGAGGTGCGGCCACCAACGGGGATCATGACTGGCCAGTCTTTGTAAATAATTCCGACCATCAGTTCGCCTGGAATGTCTGCTGCGGTGTAAATCGCACTGACGCCTGGTGCTTTGCGCGCGGTTTCTACATTGATGCTCATCACATTGGCACGCGCATGGGAAGTGAAATGCAAGGCTGCGTGCAGCATCCCGTCTACGCGAATGTCATCTACATAACCGCGATCGCCTAGCGCTAGAGCCTCGGCTTCATACTTGACGCTTCGCGAACCTACTCCACCCGTTTTTACCAAAACGGGCGTCACATCTTGGGCAACCATCTCGATTGCATCGAGAATTTTCACATATCCAGTGCAGCGACAAAGATGCGCGCCAAGATGTCGAGCCATGTCTTCGCGTTTTAGAGAAGAACCTTTTTTGTCAACCTGCGCTTTCGCTCTGACAACTATTCCCGGAATACAAAACCCGCATTGCAGACCACCGCATGCTGCAAATGCTTGCGAATATTTGTCGCGTTCGGTTTGATCAATGCCTTCTAGTGTCACGACAGTTCCACCGTCAACTTTTTCTAACGGTGTCTGACAACTCACAACGGCCTTGCCATTGACCATGACCGTGCAACAGCCGCATTGGCCGCTAGGGGAGCAACCATCTTTTGGCGAGGTGATGTTGAGTTCCTCGCGTAGCGCGGCTAACAAATGGGGGTGGTGTGATCCGACGGTAACGGGCGTGCCGTTTACCTCGAAAGCAACCCTAGATACCGTTTCCCCCATGGGTTTACCATACACCTATTGGGTTTCAGTTTTACACTTTGTAAAGCCTTGAAGCCTCAGTCGAGAACAACGCCTCGTTGCCCGGTGATCGGGCCGTACACCTCTGGCCTGCGATAACGATCGAAATTGAACAACGTGTCCTTGTATTGGTAGCACCAGTCGAGGTCGCAAGCCGCAGTCACTAGCTCGTCGTCGCTGGTTTGTGTTTTCGCAAGGATTTCGCCAGATGGCGCAATGATGCTGGAATCTGCAAGGCCCTCAACACCTTCCTCGACACCGCCCTTGGCTACACCAACAACAAAGGTGCCATTTTGATACGCGCCACTTTGCATCACCAATGCATTGTGGAAACCCTGCAATACATCCTGCGACGGATCCGGCACATAATGCATCGGGGTGTTGTAGCCACACAGGATCATTTCAACACCCTTAAGACCCATTACGCGGTAAGTCTCGGGCCAGCGACGATCGTTACAGATCATCATTCCCATCCGACCTCCGAATGCTTTCCAAACACCAAAGCCTTCGTTGCTAGGAGTGAAGTAATAGCGCTCCGCGTGTTGGAAGGGTCGGTCTGGTTCGTGTTCCTCGTGCCCAGGTATATGCACTTTTCGGTACTTTGCAACAACTGTTCCATCTCGTTCAACCAATACCTGAGTGTTGAAACGCTCGCCAGAAGCTGTCAGCTCCGCGTAGCCGAGACTGAAACCGATACCCAATTCCTTTGCTGCGTCAAATAATGGTTTTGTGATGGGAGAAGGCATTTCGGTTTCGTACCAATGATTTGCAGTCGCTATGTCTTCTACAAACCAACGGGGGAAAAAGGTTGTGAGGGCAAGTTCAGGGAAGACAACTAAATCGCACTTTTTGCTACTGGCCTCCTTGAGCAATGCGATCATGCGGATGACGGCAGATTCTCGTGAGTCTTGTTTCTGGATTGGGCCAAGTTGCGCGGCCCCAACGGTGATCAATCTGGTCATGCGGAAACTCCTACTAGGAAAACGTGGCAGTGGTAAGCGAGACCATTGTGTGAAGCAAAATATCAGCACCTGCTTGTAAATCGGCGGCATCAGTGTGTTCTGCAGGGTTGTGACTGATCCCTTTGACGCTGGGGACGAAGATCATTCCCGACGGGCAAACACGAGCGAGCATTTGCGCGTCGTGTCCGGCCCCCGATGGCATTTTCTGTACGGTGTTTCCAAGCAGTGCGGCAGTTTCGTGCACGATGGAAGTTACGCGCTCATCAAATTGCACTGGATCAAAACGTGCCAAAGTCTTGGACGTAATCGACACACCTTCACGAACGGCAATTGCTTCCAAAAACTGCACGATCTCGGCTTCGGCGCGCAATAGTTCAGCATTATCAGTGTTGCGTATGTCGAGCGTGAGAGTCGCTTTTGCTGGAACAACATTTATCAGATTTGGATGTACATCAATTTTCCCGCTTGTGCACACCTGATTGCCCCCGAAGCGTTGCGACAAGTTGCGGACATACACAACAATCTCTGACGCAACATATAAAGGGTCGTGTCGAAGATTCATGGGTGTTGTCCCGGCGTGGTTCGACTGACCTGTGATCGTTACCTCTTGCCAAGAGATGCCCTGCACCCCGGTAACCGAGCCGATCCGGACGTTATTGGCTTCAAGCATGGGCCCTTGCTCAATATGTAATTCGACGAAAGCGTGCGGTGCCACTCCAGGACACGGGACGGACCCCGCGTAGCCGATGCGAGAGAGCTCATCACCAAGTCTTGGGCCGTCGATTGCGGGTGTGTCGAGCGCTTCCTCCAAGGGCAAACCGCCGACGTACACCAAAGAGCCGAGCATGTCTGGTGCAAACCTGGCACCTTCCTCATCGGTGAAAATTGCAACTGACAATGGGCGTTGTGGTGAGAAACCTTCGCGTTGCAATGTTTCAACGACCTCCAAACCTGCCAGAACTCCATAATTTCCGTCGTACTTGCCGCCTGTGCGTACGGTATCTATGTGCGATCCAGTCATGACTGGTAGCCCTGAACCAACCTGCCATGTACCGATTACATTGCCGATTGCGTCTATTTGAACGTCCATTGAAAGATCTCGCATCCAACCCACTACAAGATCTCGACCAAGCTTGTCTTCGTCTGTCAAAGCAAGTCGGCAATTGCCACCGCCAGCGATCGGTGAGATCTCTGCCAGCGCCAATAAGCGATCCATCAGCCGTGAACCATTGGTTCGAAGTTTGGCGGTCTGAGTATCGTTGATGCTCAGAGAAGTATTTTTCGGCGAATCTTGCACGGATTCAGTGTAGAGATTCCCACCGACCTCCGGCGATCAGTAAGAATGTGGTTGTGGCAATCCAGATCGATTCTCTGCGTCTGTCAGCAGCAATGGAAAGGGAAGAAGCAGATTTCGTTGCTCGGCATCCGAAGTCGCAACAGCTTGCACAAGAGGCCAAAGAAGGTTTGCTCTCCGGGGTTCCGATGCCGTGGATGGTCCGCTGGCCTGGTGCCTTCCCGCTTTTTGTCGATAAAGCACAGGGAAGTTCCTTTGTCTGTGCGGACGGACACTCCTACGTAGATTTTTGCCTCGGCGATACAGGTGCGATGACGGGACACTCCGTTGAAGCGTTGTCGACGGCAGTTGGAACACAATTGAAACGCGGATTAACAACCATGCTTCCGACTGCTGACGCACAATGGGTAGCCAACAACTTGTCGGAGAGGTTTGGGCTTCCGAAATGGCAATTTGCTATGACTGCTACAGATGCGAATCGATTCGTGCTTCGCTTCGCGCGGCATCTGACGAAGCGGCCAAAGATTGTTGTTCACGATTGGTGTTATCACGGCACAGTTGACGAAACATTGGTGGTGCTAGATGCCGACGGTCGAACGGTCAGTCGTCCTGGTGCTATCGGGCCACAAGTGGATCCGGGTTTGACAACTGTTGCTGTGCCCTTCAACGATCTTTATGCGATGGAAGAAGCATTGGCTTCTGGTGACATCGCCTGTGTGTTGATGGAACCAGCGCTTACGAATATCGGAATCGTTTTGCCAAAAGATGGTTATGTGCAAGGCGTACGAGAGTTGACGAGAAAATACGATGCTCTCTTGATTATCGATGAAACACACACCATCTGCGCCGGGCCTGGTGGGTGTACGCGAGAGTGGAGCATCGATCCCGACTTCGTCGTAATCGGGAAAACAATTGGCGGTGGAATCCCAGTTGCGGCTTATGGAATGTCTGCGAAAATCGCGCGTCGGTTGGAGGCCTTGATGGTTGGGCACGATCTTGATGTCTCGGGAGTTGGAGGAACTCTGACGGGGAGTGCGTTAGCAATGTCGGCGATGAAGGCGACCCTCTCTTCGAGCCTCTTGGAAAATGACTTTGAGCAGACAATCGGTCTAGCCAAGTCTTGGGCAGAAGGAGTGAAGAGTGTTTGTACAGAGTTTGATTTGGATTGGCATGTTCAGCAACTTGGCTGTCGCGCCGAATATTGGTTTTGTCCACCTCCAGCAAATGGCGCGCAAGCTGCTGCGTCCGTGAACCCAGAACTTGAGGCTTATCTCCATTTGGCGGCCCTCAACAGGGGCATCTTGCTCACCCCGTTCCACAACATGGCCCTGTTCTCGGTGTTCCACAAAATCGATGACGTAGATAAGCACACTGGAGTTTTTCGGGACTGTATTGCGGCAATCGCATCATGACCACAGCTCAAGTTTTGTTAGTTCTGGTGATCATCTTTGCCACGTCAGTTGTGCAGTCCGTTGCTGGCTTTGGTTTTGCTTTGCTCGCGGTACCGCTGATGGTCGTTGTAATAGACCTGCAATCTGCCGTAATCATCTCATCGTTTGTCGGAACACTGAGCAATCTTCTGCAGTCGTGGCAGCTGAGACGCAACATCAATCGAAGTATGACAAAGAGATTTTTGCTCGCAACGGTCGTTGGATCCCCAGTCGGGTTGCTCCTATTTGTCTACGCCAACCAGAGTGCACTGAAAATAGTGCTCGGTGTTTCAATCCTGTTTGGTGTGTATGTTCTTTCCCGGGGTCTCGAGCTTCAACATGTCTCGTCGTGGCTTGATTGGATAATGGGCGTTCTATCCGGAGTGTTGCTTATGGCAACGTCCACAAATGGACCACCGCTTGTATTTGTGTTGCAAGCTAGGAAGATCGATCCGTCAACGTTTCGAGCCACACTCAATATGGTCTTCTTGGTCAGTGGCGCATTCGGTTTGGTGATGTTCGGCTTAGCGGGAGAGGTGTTTCAGAGCGATGTAAATATGGCCGCCATATCAGTTCCGGCGATGGTTATCGGAATCTCACTAGGCGGTGTGCTTCGGAAATATGTGCAACAAGATCTTTTCAAAAAGATCGTCTTTGTATTGCTTACTGTTGGAGGGGTAAGCAGTGTGTTGGGTGGTCTACTCGGTTGAAACTAGGCGCCGCCGAACCATTGCATCCAGGCGTCTTTGGTTTTTGGTTTGAAAACATAATTCGTGGTTCGTACTTCGCCCATTGACAAGCTTTTGGGAATCGAATACTGGTGTCCGGGGTAGACGACCACTTCGTCATCGAGTTTTCCAAGCAGTTGAAGGCTCTCGAACATCTGCTCGGGGTTGCTTCCTGGTAAGTCCGTTCGGCCGCAACCCTCAAGAAACAACGTGTCACCGGCAACCAACCTTTGGTCCACGAGAAAGCATTGGCTACCTGGTGTATGGCCCGGTGTGTGCAGCAACGTGATATCTATTTCGCCAACTGAAACGTTGTCGCCAGATTTATGAAGTTTGAGGCTGTCAAGAGCAATACCCGTTGTTCGTTGTATCCATGGCGCTTCTTCTGTCTGAATATGGATGGGTACGTCTGCCAATTGCAGCAATCTGGCGGCGCCCTCGATATTCATTCCCATCATCGAGCCACCAACATGATCGGCGTGATAATGGGTAGCTAATGCTCCAATTACTTTCATGTCATCTCGTTGGGCGATTTCCATGAGTTCGGATACGGCATAGGCGGGGTCGATGATGAGTGTCTCACGTGTGATGCGATCGCCAATAAGGTAGACAAAGTTCACCATCTGTGATGCCAAATCGTCTGTTTTGGCGAAGTCTCGACCAGCTAGAAGTTGCTTGAAATAGAGCCGGTCGTCGATGTTGGTTTCGGTATTCATGCCATGAGCACTGTAGCGATCTACGCTGATGCCGTGTCAACTACAGCTAACGAAGTCCTTCGTTACGGCGTGATTGGAACAGGGATGATGGGTGTCGAGCACATCCGCAATTTGCTCCAATTGCCTAAGGCTGAAATTGTGGCTATTTGCGATTCCAATGAAGAAAGCCT
>CAINLH010000103.1 GCA_903850275.1 uncultured Acidimicrobium sp. | reverse complement strand
CGCTGTGAAATGTGATGAATAAGCGCGCTTTTGGTCTGTTGCAGGTGACCAATGCGCTTTCGGGTGTCTCCAACGGCGTGGTGATGATCACCGTTCCATGGATTGTGCTCGAACTCACTGGTTCTGCCGCAAAGGCCGGCCTGTTGGCTGCGCTTTCTAGCCTTCCCGGCATTGTTGTTTCGCCCGTAGTGGGTGGCCTTATCGATCGATTTGGACGGCGAGCGGTCTCCATTTTCTCCGATGTGATGTCGATGCTTTCCGTATTGATGTTTCTGGTGGTCGATGCCGTTGCCGACTTGACCTACCTCTGGATCTTGGTGATTGCCGTAATCGGCGCATGTTTCGACCCAGCCGGGTACACCGCGCGCAAGGCACTCATTCCCAATGCCGCAACGGCGTCTGGCATCAATATCGATGCAGCAAACGGACGACACGAAGGAATTTTTGCCATCGGTTGGATGGTTGGCCCTGCCATTGGCTCGGCCTGCATCAATTGGAGCGGGCCAATGTTGGGGTTCGCCGTAACCGCGGCAACGTTTGCACTGGCATCACTTGCGGTGCTGTTCATGCGCGTGGATGACGAACATGGCAAGACTGTCGCGCACCTCGAAGATGGCCACGAACCCTTTCTCACTTCATTGCGCGAAGGCTTTGATGTGTTGACGAAAGACAAGCCATTGTTTGCACTTGCAATCGGCTTCATGTTTCTGTCGGGTTTATACATGCCAATCGACACCGTGATCTTCCCGACATATTTCGAGTCGATCAACGACCCAACTGGTTTGGGAATCTTGTTCGCAGCACTTGCCGCGGGAATGGTGCTGGGTTCGTTCTCTTATGGCTGGCTAGCAGCACGATATTCGGCAAGCACGTTGTTGCGATTGGTGATGTTGGTCTCGACGGTGTCACTGTTGCCGCTCGTTTTCTTGCCGCCAACGTGGTTGTTCGCTGTGCTTGGTTTCTTTGCGGGTTTGTCGTGGGGTCCGTTCAACCCGTTATGGAATTCCATCGTGCAGAAGCGCGTTGCGCCAGAGATGCAGGGGCGGGTGTACGGGCTGCAAATGTCGTTGTTGTATGCAGCACCACCTCTTGGCCAGTTGCTCGTTGGAGCATCCGTGGACAGGTTCGGTCTTCAACCAACCTTTGTTGTGGTCATGTTGCTCTTTGGTGTCGTTGGCTTTGGCTTCGCTGCAACGCCGGCACTGCGCAAGCTTTAGAATTGCGGCATGCCTTTACACCCACAAGCGCAAGCCATTGCCGACTTCTATGCGGCAGTTCGAACCATACCGTTCGAAGAATTGCCGCCCGCTGAGGCGCGTGCCGTATACAACGCTGGCCAAGTCCCCAGCGACGAAGCAGTGCACGAGATTCGCGAAGTAGACGCCGGCGGCATTCCGTGCCGGCTGTATCGCCCGTCGGCAAGCAACAACCTTGGCCTCATGGTGTTTTTTCACGGCGGTGGCTGGGTCATTGGCGATCTCAATTCGCACGATGGCGTGTGCCGATCGCTCGCCAACAAGTCGGGCCACGCGATTCTTGCGGTCGATTATCGATTGGCACCGGAACACAAATTCCCTGCCGCATTCGACGATTGTGCAGCGGCATTGAAGTGGGCGCATGCAAACGCGGCGTTTCTCGGCATCGACAACTCGCGCATTGCAGTCGGCGGCGACTCGGCCGGCGGCAACCTGGCCGCAGCAGTTGCGCTTGCAGAAGAAGTTCCGTTGAAGTTTCAGATGTTGATCTATCCGGCCGTCGACTTGTCGATGAAATCACCATCAATTAACGAGAATGCCAAAGCACCAATCCTGACGAAAGCTGTCATGGCGTGGTTCGTCAATCACTACATGCGCAGCAGCGCCGACCACTCCAACATCCAAGCATCTCCAATGGTTGCAACAGACGATGCGCTGAAGCGAATGCCTCCGGCAATCGTGATTACGGCACAGTACGACCCACTTCGCGACGAGGGCGAGGCCTATGGTCGGCGTTTAGTAGAGAACGGCGTCAATTGCACAATCACTCGATACAACGGCGCATTCCATGGCTTCTTCAACATGATCACCGCGCTTGATGATGCGCAGTGCGCACACGTGCAAGCAGCGCTTCTTTTAAAGAAGTATCTGGACTAACGAATTATTCGTTGCCCTGAATGCGCTCGAGCCCTGGGGCGTCGGCTTCAAGCAACCCAAGCACATCGCCAGGTGTGATTGCGGTGCAAAATTCGCGGTGCAAGTTGGCAACGGTCATGTCGTGCACAAGTTCTGGGTCGTAGTCGGTGCCGTCTAAGCCAATGCGATTTGAAGTAGCGCAGCAGTCGGGCACGAGGTAGGTGTCGAATCCAAGGTTGCCGGCCATTCGTGTAGTGGTTTCAACGCACATGTTGGTGAAAAAACCAACAATGACGAGCCGAGAAATCCCCTTGCGGCGTAACTGAATTTCAAGATCGGTTCCAACAAAGCCGCTGTTCACGTCCTTGCTGACAACAATTTCGCCGGGCAATGGTTCGAAACCCTGTTTCTGATCACCGGTTGGCAGAGAGAACTTGAGGGGCGAGACTGCCTCGCGCGAATTGTGACGAGTGAACGCAACCGTAAGGCCCTTTTGACGAAAGGCGGCAAGCAGTCGCAGCATGTTCGACTCGGCGTCAGGGTTGTTCCTGCGGCCAGTTGCACCACCCCAGTGTTGCAAGACGTCAACACCCTTTTGAACATCGATGAGCAATAGGGCGGTGTTGTTGGAGAATTGCTTGATCATCAGATGATCTTAGTTGTAGTGGTGATGCAATATCGTGGTGAGGATTAACAAGGAGGTCGCATGGGAACAATTGTGATGTACGGAGCAGATTGGTGTGGAGATTGCCAACGATCCAAGCAGTACTTTGCCGACCACTCGGTGGAGTACACCTATATTGATTTAGTAGAGCAGCCCGAAAAGTATGAGGAAGTGACACGCCGCAATGGTGGTGCAAAGTCGATCCCTGTGATTGTGTTTGCCGTCGGCACACATCTCACCGAGCCAAGCAACGACCAACTGCGCGAAAAGCTAGATCACTAATTACTGCGTGCGGCGAGAGTCGCGTGCTGCCGGCATCCAGTTCTCACCGGCCGTTGCATCGATCCTTGCAAGGAAAATAGGCCCGAACGGCTCGACCAATTCGCAGAATTGAGTTGTTGTTTTCTCGCCAAGGTGTCGCCAGGCCTTTTCACAAAGGGAATTGGTTTTGTCCTCAATCATCTGACGAAAAGCAAGGCCTTGCTCGTTTACGCGGCCGTCGGTAACAAAACCGCGAGCATCCAGTTGTTGCCATGCGGCAACAAGCTGTTCGTCGTCGGCTCCGCGGCTGCGGGGTATCCAATCGCCGGGGTAGCCAAGAAACGCATCGTGTAATAGGCCCGCTTGAACACCGGTGACGTCTTCGGATGCGAGGATCGCGAAATGGGTATCGCCCCGCCACTCGCGGATGCAATTGATGGCGAGCCATGCCGAAAGTTCGGGTTGGTCTTCGCAGCGTGGCCATTGTTTGTGTGCGCCGTGCAGTACTCGGCCCGCAAGTGGAAGCGAATCGGCGGCCTGCCACAGTGCAGGTGCAAGTGCCGCTAGGCCGTCGACAATTG
>CAINLH010000102.1 GCA_903850275.1 uncultured Acidimicrobium sp. | reverse complement strand
TCTGCCGCTGGCAAACCGGACGAATTCTCGAGTGCCTGTTCTGCTGTGAAGGAAATGCGCTCTAAGCGCTCGACACGCGAGACTAACTCTGCTGCGAACGCCGCATTGTTATAGAGCGCGCCAAGCCCTGCATCACCGCGCAATGCGGCATCGGCTTCGGCAACGATCTGGGCGCACTCGGCAATTGCTGCCCTATCGCCTGCGGCAATTGCCTGGTCGAGGGCGCGAACAATGTCGGCCGCAATTGGCAATGGCCTGCCGCTTGGCCGCGACACAACACAAATGATGCCGCACATGTCTTACAGGCTACCGATGTTGCCCAAGCCGCAAAATGACGCTGTCGGCCAATGCTTGCGCCACTTTGCCAGCGGTCTCCTCGTATTGCGCCTCCACCATCACGCGCACGAGCGGCTCGGTTCCGCTTGCGCGAAGCAGCACCCGCCCAACGCCCTGCAGTTGCTTCTCGGCAGCAGCAATTTCTGACGCAAACAGTTTCGTCAAGTCTTTTTCTATGCGCTCGACTTTCACGTTGATGAGCACCTGCGGCAACGAGGTCATTGCGTCGCGCGCCAACTGCTGTAGCGGCACGCCCTTGCGACGCACCAAGTCCAACAGCATCAGGCCGGCAAGCGCGCCGTCGCCCGTAGTTGCGTGATTGCGATAAATGATGTGTCCGCTTTGCTCGCCACCCAACACCAAGTCGTCTTTGTCGAGTGCAACCAATATGTTTCTGTCGCCAACGGCAGTGGTGACAACCGAAATCTTTTGCTCTTTCATTGCGCGATGAAACCCTGCGTTGGTCATCACCGTCACTGCCACCGTGTTGTTGCGCAGTTGTTTGCGGTCGCGCAGATCTGTTGCTGCAAGTGCAAGCAAATGATCGCCGTCCACAACATTGCCGGCATGATCACAAGCAATCACTCTGTCGCCGTCGCCATCAAATGCAAGGCCCATGTCGGCCTGGTGCAGGCGCACCGCTTCGCTCAGTGCGTCGGTGTGCGCCGCACCGCATTCGGCATTGATGTTCTTGCCATCTGGCTCGCAATGAATTGCGATGACTTCGGCGCCAAGGCGGGCAAATGCGTACGGGGCAACATCGCTCATTGCTCCGTTGGCGCAATCCAGCACTACCCGCACACCGCTTAATGCTTTGGGCGTAAACAGCGACGCAAGGTGCTCTAGGTACGAATCGGTCGGTTGCTCCAACTGGGGTACCTCTGCAAGCAAAGTGCCCATTGGCTGAAGGGCCATGCTGTTGGAAATGCTGTCTTGCTGCTCGTCGCTCAGCTTCACGCCACCAACGGCAAAAATCTTTACGCCGTTATCGGAATATGGGTTGTGCGAAGCAGTGACTACGGCACCTGCACATTGCTTTTGAGCAGCGACGAATGCAACGAGCGGCGTTGGCACAACACCCAGCGACTGCACACTTGCGCCACCAGCGACGAAGCCAGAGCTGAGCGCAGTGAGTAAACGTTGCCCCGATTCGCGAGTGTCGCGGCCAACAACAACAGTGTTGATGCCAAGCACTTGTGCGGCAACACGGCCAAGGTTAAAAACGTATTCTTCGCTCAGTTCGTCGAAGGCAACGCCACGAACACCGTCGGTTCCAAAAGTAAGCATCTGTCACACACCACACACAGCAAACGCCGTGCGCGAACGCAAAGATTTAACGCTTTGTGTACTGAGGCGCCTTGCGCGCCTTCTTGAGGCCGTACTTCTTGCTCTCTTTTTTGCGCGAGTCGCGAGTGAGCAAGCCAGCCTTGCGAAGCACAGAGCGCTTCTCAGGATCGAGTTCCAAAATGGATCGTGCGATACCCATGCGCAATGCGCCTGCTTGGCCAGCAATGCCGCCGCCAATGATGTCGCAATCTACGTCGTATGTTTCTTCGGCTTCAACAACACGCAATGCCTCGGTGGCCATGTTGCGCTGCAGTGCACTTGGAAAGTACTCCTCAAACACGCGGCCGTTGATGGTGACTTTGCCGGTGCCTGGTCGCAAACGAACGCGTGCGACGGCTTCCTTGCGGCGGCCTGTTGTCTGTGTAAGTGGCTTTGTTCCCACGACTTCTCCTCTAATTATTTCTGGTTACTCAGCGCGCTTTTGCGTGCGGCAAGTTAAGAACTTTTGGATTTTGTGCTTCGTGACCGTGCTCTGGTCCAGCATGCACCTTGAGCTTCTTGATCATCTGTCGACCAAGTGGGCCCTTTGGCAACATGCCACGAATGGTGCGACGAATTGCGTCTTCTGGTTTGCGGCTGAGCAAGTTGCCGTAAGTCTGTGAGCGCAAACCGCCCGGGTAACCCGAGTAGTCGTGAACAAGTTCGCTGTCGGCTTTGCCTTTTGTCAAGACAATCTTCGAAGCGTTGACGATGACAACATGGTCACCGGTGTCCATGTGCATGGAGAACATTGGCTTGTGCTTGCCGCGCAAGATGCTGGCAACTTCGGTAGCCATACGACCGAGGACGAGGCCATCGGCGTCGACGACATGCCACTCGCGGACCACTTCACTTGCTTTTGGGGAATACGTGCGCATCATAAATTCACTACTTTCGTCTAACCGAGATCTTGGCGAGAAACCGCCAAAGTGGCGCCCCTGCAGAGGTTTAAGGATAGGGGTACGGGCGGCCTTTTCACAATCCCGCTGGGTAGCCAACTTCCCACAGGCAAAGGCCATGGGGCGGGGCAACTTGGGAGGCCTGGGCGCGGTCGCCCGAGACAATGAGCCCTCGCATATCGCTTGGCGGGCGCTTTCCCATCCCGATATCAATGAACGTTCCCACCAGCGCCCTCACCATTTGGTGACAAAACGCATTGGCCTTGATCTCTAGGCGCACAATTCCGTCGCCAAGATCGCGCCACTCTGCCTTCATCACGTTGCGGCGCATCGAATGTTCAAATGTGTCGTTCTCATCTGCAGGTTTTGGTTTGCGGCAAAACGCCGAGAAGTCGTGCTCACCAATGATGGCGTCACTCGCCAACTGCATTGCCTTGATTTTGAGCGGAGTCGTAATCTGCCATGCGGTGTTCACCAAAAACGGGTTGGGTACGGGGCTATTGAGCACCGTGTAGCGATATGCGCGCCACATTGCGGAATAGCGGGCGTGAAAGTCTGGCGTTGTCCATGCGTATTCGCGAACTGCAACAGATGGACCGCACAACGCATTGAGTTGTTTGGCCAACACCTCCAAATTGACGCGATCGGGAAGATCAAAACCAATCACCTGTCCCCATGCATGCACACCTGCGTCGGTGCGCCCAGCCGGAGTAATTTTGATTGGCTCTTGCAGAATTTGAGCAAGCGCGCCTTCAATAACGGAGGCGACGGTTTCTACGCCAGGGTTCGTTGCAAAGCCGTGATAGTCATCGCCTTTGTAGGCAATGGTCATGCGCGCACGACGCACGATGGTTACGCAGGTCTAGACGAGTTCGATACGCGACATCGGTGCGTTGTCACCGTGGCGTGGTCCGAGCTTCATGATGCGTGTGTATCCACCGTTGCGACCGATGTAGCGAGGAGCAACGACATTGACCAACTTGTTAGTCATTTCCTTGTCGTTGAGGTAGCTCTGGATTTGGCGAATGCGGTGAACGCGCATTGGGCCGTCCTGAGCTTTGATCGCTTTCGTGATCAACTTCTCGGCGATTGGGCGCAGCATTTTTGCCTTGCCCTCAGTCGTGGTGATTCCTTCTGCGGCAAACAATGACGCGGCAAGGTTTGCCATCAAAATCTTTTGGTGGTGAGCACTGCCGCCGAAGCTGCGTGATCGTCGTGGTGTTGCTGGCATCTCTCATCGTCTCCTGTGAAGTACGTGCGTGGTGTTTGTGGCGCTAAATCAGATACGCAATGACAAGCCGCGCTCGTCAAGCTTGAGTTTGATTTCGTCCAAGGACTTCTGGCCGAAGTTGGTGATATTGAGCAAGTCTTCTTCGCTGCGAAGTAGCAACTCGCCAACGGTGTTGACCTGTGCGCGCTTGAGGCAGTTGCGTGGGCGCTCGGAGAGGTCGAGGTCTTCGATGCTCAGGTCGAGGTCTGGGGAGCCCATTCCGGTGCCGGCAATTTCGCCCAACTCAAGTGCAACTGGTGCATCGCTCATGGTTGCGACAAGGTCGACCAATGAACGAAGCGTTGCGCCTGCCGAAGCGAGTGCTTCGCGTGGCTCGATGCTTCCGTCGGTCTCGATGTCGAGCACGATGCGGTCGTAGTTGGTGCTTTGCTCGACGCGTGTTGGCTCGACGAGGTATGTGCAACGACGTACTGGCGAGAAGATGGCATCGATTGGAACAATGCCGATCACTTTGCGGGTGTCGCGATCGCTCGAGACATAGCCTTTGCCGCGCTCTACGGTGAGGTCGACAACTAAACGACCCTTGTCCGAAAGCGTTGCAATGTGTTGCGACTTGTTGAGGATCTCGATGCCGGCTGGGCAAACAAGATCTCCCGCGGTGATTTCCTTCGGGCCCTTGATGTCCACGCTGATGACCGAAGCTTCATCGTTTTCCGAAACGACAACAATGTCCTTCAGGTTGAGGATGATTTCGGTGACATCTTCGGTGATACCTGGGATGGTGTCGAACTCGTGAAGAGCCGACTCGAACTTAACGGTGGTGATTGCTGCACCTGGGATGGACGACAACAACATGCGACGAATCGAGTTGCCGATGGTGTGTCCAAGACCTGGTTCAAGTGGTCCGATAGAGAACTTCTGACGGTTGTTCTCTGCGGTGCCAATTGCTTCCACTGTTGGGCGTTGAATGACGAGCATGATGTCTCCTTAGGCCAATACGTATATAGGGGGTTACTTCGAGTACAACTCGACGATGAGCTGTTCGCGGACTGGAACGTCGATGTGTTCACGCTGCGGCAATTCGCGGACAGTAACTTGCTTGCCGCCTTCTGCTGCTTCGATCCAGCCAACCATGCGGCGGTCGAGCGTGTCGATGTTGTGTTGAATGATGATCAGGTTCTTTGCCTTCTCGGAAAGCGTGATGACTTGTCCACGCTTGACGGTGTACGAGGCAATGTCGACGCGCTTGCCGTCGACCAAGATCATTCCGTGGTTAACGAATTGACGTGCCTGCGGACGGGTGCTGCCCCAGCCTGCGCGGTAAACAACGTTGTCGAGACGGCACTCGAGTAGACGCAACAGGTTTTCACCGGTTGGGCCCTGCAAACGGGTGGCCTCTTCGTATGTCTTGCGGAACTGACGCTCGAGAACGCCGTAGATGTACTTGGCCTTCTGCTTTTCCTGCAACTGCAAAAGGTATTCGCTGCCAGCACCACGACGACGTGTGCGGCCGTGTGTTCCTGGTGGGAAAGGGCGACGCTCGAGAGCCTTTGCGCCCTTGGTGTTTTCGAAAACGTTGATGCCGAGGCGGCGCGAGATGCGCACCTTTGGTCCGGTATAGCGAGCCATGATTACGGCCTCTTTCGCTTAGGTTGCAGGCAACCGTTGTGTGGAACCGGCGACACATCTTTGATGCCGGACACTTCGATGCCGAGGTTTTGGATAGAACGCAGTGCGGTGTCGCGGCCAGAACCTGGGCCCTTCACATGCACCTCTGCGCGACGAAGACCCTGCTCCATTGCTGCACGGCCAGCCTTTTCGGCTGCCATCTGTGCGGCGAATGGTGTGGACTTGCGCGAACCGGAGAAACCAACGCCGCCGGAGGATGCCCAAGAAATGACGTTTCCCTCGGTGTCGGTGATGGACACGATGGTGTTGTTGAACGAGCTCTTGATGTGCACGACGCCTGTCGTGACATTCTTGCGATCGCGCTTGCGAACGCGGCGAACTACTGGTGCCTTTGCCATGGGTTACTTCCTCACTGCCATCTTCTTGTTGGCCACGGTCTTCTTCGGGCCCTTACGAGTACGTGCGTTGGTGTGCGTGCGCTGACCGCGGACAGGAAGCCCCTTGCGGTGACGCGTGCCTTGGTATGAACCAATTTCGATCTTGCGCTTGATGTCGGTTTGTACGTCGCGGCGACGGTCGCCTTCAACGGTGAGGTTCTGCTCGATGTACATACGAATCTTGTTGACTTCGGAGTCGGTGAGGTTGCGCACGCGGGTGTCTGGGTTGAGTTCCAGTTCCTTGCACATCTTTTGTGCAGTGCTGCGACCAATGCCGAAAATATAGGTAAGGGAGATTTCCAAACGCTTCTCGCGCGGAATATCGACTCCTGAAATACGTGCCATCTGGTTGTTCCTTCTCAGCCTTGACGTTGCTTATGTCGCGGGTTTTCACAAATCACCATCACGCGACCGTGCCGGCGGATGACCTTGCACTTCTCGCATATTTTTTTGACGCTTGGTTTAACTTTCACTTCGAGCCTCGTACGTGATGGTGGTTGATAAAAAAACTTGGTTATTTATGTCGGTATGTAATCCGACCTCGGGTGAGGTCGTATGGCGTTAGCTCTACTTGCACTTTGTCTCCCGGCAAGATGCGGATGTAATTCATTCGCATTTTTCCCGAAATATGAGCTAACACTGTGTGTCCGTTGTCGAGTTCAACCCGAAACATTGCGTTCGGAAGGGACTCTGTAATCGTGCCTTCCAGCACAATCGCATCTTCTTTATTTTTTGGCAGGGCCTTCTCCTCAAACGCATGACACACACGCCACTTGGTGGAAAACCCCCCAAAAGGCGAAGGGTTATGCTACCGCCGCCTAGTAGCGCCCCAAAACCCCCCAGGCGCAAAACCCGCGGGGCTGGGAACTGATGATTACCGTTGCTGCAGCCCTTCCACGGCCAAGCGCAAACGCGCAAAGACCTCGTCTGGGGTGCCAAGTCCGTCCACCGTGACCAGCACCGACTTGGCCGAATAATGGTCGATCAGTGGGGCGGTCATGGCGTCGTACAAGTCGAGGCGGTGGCTGATGGCAGCCGGGGTGTCGTCTGCGCGCTGCACCACTGGCGAACCGCACTTGTCGCACTTCCATGGGTTGGGGTCGTTACCCGTAGCCACATAGTTTGCACCGCACTGTTCGCATGTACGGCGAGCAGATAGGCGCTCGAGCACCAGCTCGCGCTTGACATCGAGGTCGATCACCATATTGATTGGGCGTACTTCGGTGATGTGGTCGAGCGATTGCGCCTGTCCTACCGTGCGCGGGAAACCGTCCAGGATGTAGCCACTAATACGTGCGTCATCTTCACCTATGCGCCCCTGCACGAGGCTGATCATCAGTTCGTCGTTAACGAGTTCGCCAGCGTCAAGAACTTTTTTGACCGATCGACCAACCGGGGTGTCTTTACGGATTGCTGCACGCAACATTTCACCCGTTGAAATATGCGGAACTCCGAAGTGTTCGGCAAGACGGACACATTGCGTGCCCTTGCCCGCGCCCTGGCGGCCGAGCATGATGATGCGTGCTGAATCTGGCATGGTGTGCCGTGTTTCGAGAAATGTCCTGAAGCGATTACTTCAGGAAGCCCTCGTAGTTGCGCTGCATCAACTGGCTGTCGATTTGGCGCATCAATTCGAGCGCCACACCTACTGCAATCAACACAGTGGTTCCGGCAAATGGGAACGACTGCACATCGCCAACCCACAAGATGATGTACGGCAAGATAGCGATAAACGCGACGAACATTGCGCCAGGCAACGTGATGCGGTTGACCGTCTTTGCAAGGAACGACTCGGTTTGTGGCCCTGGGCGAATGCCGGGAATAAAGCCACCCTGCTTGCGCAACTGATCTGCTTGACGGATTGGGTCGAAGGCAATCGAGTTGTAGAAGTACGCGAACGCAATGATCAGCAAGAAAAAGATGCTGATGTACAACATGTTTTGGCTGTTGACCATGTAGTCGTTAACAAAACCAGCAATGGAACCGCGCCAACCTTCGGCGCTTCCCAACATGTTGGAAGCAAGTACGGGAAGCAACAACACCGAGCTGGCAAAAATAATTGGGACAACACCCGCCTGGTTTACCTTCAACGGAATGTAGGTGTTTTGTCCGCCGTACATTTTGCGCCCAACTACACGTTTCGCGAACTGCACGGGAATGCGGCGCTGGCCCAACTCCACACGAACTACAGCAACAAGAATGCCGATGGTGACGGCCACGAGAATAACGAACACGACAATCTTTTTGCTCTGCAGCAGTGAGTAGTAGCCGTATGGCAAACCGCTGACCACCGAAGCAAAAATCAGCATCGACATGCCGTTACCAATGCCACGCTGACTAATCAATTCGCCAACCCACATCAACAATGCAGTGCCTGCAACAAGCGAAGGAATAACCAAGAGTGCGCGTGGCATAAAAGGATCGAGCAAGACCACGTCGGGCGTGTTGCCTGCTGCTCCGAAGAATGCGGAACCCCTACCCTGCCCGAAGATAAAGGTGAGGCCGGCG
>CAINLH010000101.1 GCA_903850275.1 uncultured Acidimicrobium sp. | reverse complement strand
CCAGCGCGCGAATCGGAACCAACAAACAAATAGTTTTCAAAGTCGGGATGCGCGGGCGAAAGCGCGGTGGTGGCAACGCTCTCGCGCTTCACGCCATCTAGTTCGCTGCGCAATGCACGGACCAAACCATTAGTGCCGGCGACAGTTGTAACGAGTGCGGCAATGACCAGCGTGAGCAACGCATTCAACCACGAATTATTTCGACGCCGCGGAGTTTCGTTTGTTGTCACCATCTTTGACGGTAGTCGTTAGGCCGAACGCAGATGGACCACGTCGCCCGTATCAACATGATGCTCGGCGCCGTTGTCTTCGCGCACCAACAACCTGCCATCGGTGTGCACCGCAATCGCAATGCCCTCCAACACAGCACCACCATGTTGTTCCACGCGCACGCGCTGACCAATGGTGGAGAGTTCGTCTTGGTACAGCTGGTGAAGTTGCTGCGGTGTAAGCGACTCGAACGAAGCAATGTGCGGAAGCATTGCGCGCAACACGTCGGTTGGCTTTGCCGCACACGAAGGCGCTTCGTGCACAAGCGATGTTGCCCCTTCTGGCGCCCAACCAACATTGACACCGATACCCACCACAACAAACTGCGGCGCGCCTTGCGCAAGGATGCCGGAAATCTTTTTGTTGTTCACCAACAAATCGTTTGGCCATTTCATGTTTGGTGTAACACCCGCAACCTGTGTGCAAGCACGCGCTGCAGCCATGCCCACCATTTGCGTAAATTGATGCAGCGGTCGTTGCGCACCGACATCCAGGCGAAAGAGCAGCGACACCAAGAGGTTGGTGCCGGGCTCGGCAACCCACGTTCGATCCAGCCTGCCCTTGCCCGACGACTGAAAGTCGGCCATCAGCACGCTGTGATGTGGGGCACCGCCTTCGCCCTCAACCAGCAAATCCGCATTGGTGCTGCCCGTTTCGGCAACCCTGCGCACCTGCCACCCGCTGGGCCAAATGGCGCCTGCCTCGGGTGAGTTGGCATTGTTATGGCTCATTAGGCAAAGATAGTCACTCGTGTTGAAAAAGATCCTGATAGCCAACCGCGGCGAAATCGCCGTACGCGTCATCCGCACCGCTCGCGAGATGGGCATTGCCACCGTTGCCGTGTATTCCGAGTTGGATCGCAACGCCTTGCACGTGCGCCTCGCCGACGAAGCCTTTGCGCTTGGCGGCCAAACGGCAGCAGAAAGTTATTTGAACACCGAAGCAATTCTTGATGCCATCCGCAAGAGCGGCGCCGACGGCGTGCACCCTGGCTACGGATTCTTCAGCGAGAACGCCGACTTCGCCCGCGCCATCACCGACATGGGTGTGGCATTTATCGGGCCTCCACCAGAAGCCATCGTTGAAATGGGCGACAAAGTTTCTTCGCGCAAGGCTGCCTTGCGCGGAGGCGCACCAATCGTGCCTGGCACTACCGAGTTTGTAACGAGTGCAAAAGAGATCACCGATTTCGGAAACGAATTTGGTTGGCCAGTAGCAATCAAAGCTGCATTCGGTGGCGGTGGCCGCGGCATGAAAGTGGTGCAGTCGGCCGACCAAGTGCAAGAAGCAATGGACTCTGCACAACGCGAGTCGAAAGCATTCTTCGGCCGCGACGAAATTTATGTCGAGCGCTACCTCACATGGCCGCGACACATTG
>CAINLH010000100.1 GCA_903850275.1 uncultured Acidimicrobium sp. | reverse complement strand
CGCATCAAAGTGGTGCTCGACCGCACGGCGCTGATCAAACACCAGGAGCGAATTGGTCGGGTAGAGGAAGTCATCGTAGAAGGCGTGAACAAACGAGATGAGAACAAGATGACTGGTCGTACACGACAGAACAAGTTGGTGCACTTTGCAACACCCGAGCTATTGCGTGTTGGCACCTATGCGTCGGTGCGCATTGAAGACGCCGCAAGGTTCCATCTCTCCGGAACGCTGGTAGATGTGGGCGCATTGCCAACGCACAAAGTGCACCTCTCGGTGCAGGCTGTTGGCCAATAAATGACTATCGAACATAAACCAATTGTCATCCTTGGCCCCACCGCAAGCGGCAAGAGCGACTCGGCCATGTCGGCTGCGATCAGCAATGGCAACACCGAGATCGTGGTGTGCGACGCCATGCAGGTATATAAACGAATGGATATTGGCACGGCCAAGCCAACCCTGGAAGACCAGCAGAAGGTGCAGCACCACTGCATCGACCTCGTCGAGCCAAGCGCGCGGTTCACGGTGTCCGATTACCAAATAGCAGCACGCGCCGCAGTCGCCGACATACATGCACGCGACAAGAACGCGCTCGTTGTTGCGGGCACGGGTTTATATCTCACATCACTCATTGACGACTTGTCGTTCCCCGGTGAGTGGCCCGAGATCAGGCGCGAACTGCAAGAAGAACCAGATGTCAACACGTTGTACCGACGCTTGAAGGCGCTCGACCCAGTGGCAGCCGCCAATATCGAGCGAAGCAACCGCCGCCGTATTGAGCGAGCGCTTGAAGTTTGCATGGGCAGCGGAAAACCATTTAGCGACAACGCACCAGGCACGGGCGCTTACCCAGACAATGGTGTGGTGCAGATTGGTTTGTTGTGGCCGCGTGAAGTGTTAGTAAAGCGCGTGGCCGAACGAGTGAACGCAATGCTCAAGTGGGGCTTCCTGGATGAAGTGCGCGACTTGCGCAAGAACGGGAACATGTCGATCACTGCAAAGCAAGCGTTGGGTTATGCCGAATTGCTGCGTCACCTAGAGGGCAAGTGCACGCTCGAGCAGGCCGTTGGCGACATCGTGATCCACACACGCCAGTTTGCTGTGCGCCAAGAGCGCTGGTTCCGCCGCGACCCACGCATTACGTGGGTGAACATTGAAAAGAATCCCGTTGCCGAAATCGGTGCGGTATTGGTCAAGCACCTGAACTAGAAATAGAGGGCAATGAGCACGCCGTTTCCTGTCACCATCACCAAGCACAACGGCTTAGGTAACGATTTCCTAGTGCTTGAAACAGCACAGGTTGCAGCACACACGGATATTGATTGGCCCGCGCAAGCGCGGCTGTTGTGCAACCGCGAGTCGCACATAGGCGCCGACGGTTTGTTGTTGCTCGGGCGCGTTGCTGAAGATGAAATTTCGATGCGCCTCTACAACTCCGACGGATCGCTTGCCGAGATGAGCGGCAACGGCATTCGTTGCATCGCGCAGGCCGCAACCATGTTGTACGGCCACAGCGGCGT
>CAINLH010000099.1 GCA_903850275.1 uncultured Acidimicrobium sp. | reverse complement strand
TTTAAATACCTCGCTCCTTACGCAGGTTGCGCAATGGGTCAGCACTGGATGGAAAACGGCGAGCATGCACTCGTGGTGTACGACGACTTGTCGAAGCAAGCAGAGGCTTATCGTCAGATGTCATTGCTCTTGCGCCGCCCGCCAGGCCGTGAGGCTTACCCAGGCGACGTGTTTTACCTACACAGCCGCTTGCTCGAGCGCGCCGCAAAATTGAGCGACGCAAACGGTGCAGGTTCACTCACTGCACTTCCAGTGATTGAAACCAAAGCTGGCGACGTGTCTGCATACATTCCAACCAACGTGATCTCGATCACCGATGGTCAGGTGTACTTGCAAGACAACTTGTTCAAGTCGGGCGTTCGTCCAGCCGTCGACGTAGGTATCTCGGTATCTCGCGTGGGTGGTGCTGCACAGATCAAAGCAATGAAGAGCGTTTCGGGAACTCTGAAGCTCGACCTTGCACAGTTCCGTGAGTTGGAAGCATTCGCCACGTTCGGTTCCGAACTCGACCCAATCTCGAAGGCACAGTTGGAGCGCGGTTACCGCTTGGTGGAATTGCTCAAGCAGCCACTGAACAGCCCAATGCCAATTGAGGAGCAAGTTGTTTCGATCTTCGCCGGAACGAAGGGTTACCTCGACTCCATTCCAGTTGGTGACGTTCGTCGATTTGAAAACGAATTGCTCGATCACATGCGCACACGCCATGCATCAGTGATTGCAGGAATCCGCCAAGACCCGAAGGCCGATGTGCCGAAGGATCTTCCGCAGATCGTGACTGCATTCAAAGAAGCATTCAAGGTCACATCCACAACGGCTAGCGCCGATCCAACTCGCACCGATGCCGGTGAAGTTGGCGAAGCCGCTAGCGCCAAGACACTCGCAACGGAGTAATCCATGGCTGGCGGTCAAGAGCGCATTCTGCGCGGACGAATTCGGTCCGTGCAAGCGACAAAGAAAATTACACGCGCAATGGAATTGATCGCTGCTTCGCGCATCGTCAAAGCCCAGCAGCGTGTGATTGCCGCCGTTCCATATTCCGAGCGCATTACCGAAGTAGTGAAGGACTTGGCCGCTAGTGGTGCCGGAAACGATTCACCTTTCCTGAAGTCGCGCGACCAGATTCGCACTACGTGCTACGTCTCGATCACTGCCGATCGTGGTTTGTGTGGCGGTTACAACTCGGGCGTCATGCGTGCCGTTGAAGGCGAGATCAAAGCCGATGTTCTTGCAAGCAAGGACTACCTGGTTGTTCCTATCGGCCGCAAGTCGGAAGGCTATTTCCGCTTCCGCGGTTACAAGATGGGCCAAGGCTTCTCTGGTTTTTCCGACACTCCTGCATACGCAGATGCAAAGCGCATCGGCGAATACGTCGTCGATTTGTACACGAGCGGAAAAGTGGATCGGGTAGAGCTGGTGTACACCCGCTTTATTTCGGCTGGTTCGCAAGAAGTTGTGCGCCGCCCATTGGTTCCACTCGAGCGCGATGTTGTTGCTGGCGGCGATGGCAAACCAGAAAATGGTGGAGGTGGCTACGAATTTGAGCCAGATCCATCCGTGATTTTGGAAACATTGCTGCCGCGTTATGTCGAGGCCCGCGTGTATGCCGCGCTGCTCAATGCAGCAGCAAGCGAGCACGCGTTTCGTCAGCGCGCAATGAAATCGGCAACAGACAACGCCGAGGAAATCATCAAGAACCTCTCGCGCATTATGAACCGTGCACGTCAAGACTCAATCACCACAGAAATCATGGAAATCGTTGGCGGTGCCGAGGCCCTCGGCTCTGGCAAGTCCGCGTAACAGTTGTAGAAAATAGGAGCACATTATGAGCACAGCAACAGCAACCACAGGATTGAAAGAAGGACGCGTAGTCGCGATTGCCGGTCCGGTAATCGACGTGGAGTTTCCACGTGGCGCCCTTCCAGAGTTGAACCAAGCACTTGAGTTCACCGTGATGGTGGACGGCAAGCCAAACAACGTGTTGGCCGAAGTTGCACAGCAGCTTGGCCACAGCCGAGTGCGTGCAGTGTGCTTGAAGCCAACCGACGGTTTGCGCCGCGGTACTCCAGTGCGCAACACCGGCCACGGCATCACCGTGCCAGTAGGCGACAAGACTCTTGGCCACGTATGGAACGTGTGGGGCGATTGCCTCGACGGCAACAACGACGACTTCAAAGATGCCGAGCGCTGGGAAATCCATCGCCCAGCACCAGACTTCGCAGCACTCGAGCCAAGCCGTCGCATGTTTGAAACAGGCATCAAGGTCATCGACTTGCTCACGCCATATCTCGCCGGTGGAAAGATCGGCTTGTTCGGCGGCGCAGGTGTAGGCAAGACCGTTCTCATCACCGAAATGATTAACCGCGTGGCGTCAAACCACGGTGGTGTGTCGGTGTTTGCCGGCGTAGGCGAGCGAACCCGTGAGGGCACCGACTTGCGCATGGAAATGGAAGAGTCTGGAGTGTTCGAAAAAGCAGCACTCGTGTTCGGCCAAATGGACGAGCCACCAGGCGTGCGCCTTCGCGTTGCACTTTCGGCTCTCACCATGGCCGAGTACTTCCGCGACGTAAAGAACCAGGACGTGTTGTTGTTCGTAGACAACATTTTCCGTTTCGTACAGGCCGGTTCGGAAGTGTCCACGCTGCTTGGTCGTATGCCATCGGCCGTGGGTTACCAGCCAACGCTTGCCGATGAAATGGGCCAGTTGCAGGAGCGCATTACGTCCACACGTGGCCGTTCGATTACCTCGTTGCAAGCCGTATACGTGCCTGCCGACGACTACACCGACCCAGCACCGTTCACCACCT
>CAINLH010000098.1 GCA_903850275.1 uncultured Acidimicrobium sp. | reverse complement strand
CGACTGTGTCCTGCACCATGCGAATCGGCATGTGTACTCGGGATCAATCAAGACCCAGTTTCAATCAAGCAGGTAGAGGTAGAAATCATCGATCGCGCATGGAACGAGGGGTGGGTTACGCCACACATCTCGCATCACAAAACTGGAAAACGAGTTGCTGTTATTGGTTCTGGGCCAGCAGGCCTTGCTGCCGCGCAACAACTCACGCGCGCTGGGCACGATGTTGTGGTGTTGGAACGAGCGGATCGTATTGGTGGTTTGCTGCGATACGGAATTCCCGAATTCAAAATGGAAAAGCGCCACATTGATCGCCGAGTCGAGCAAATGAAACAAGAGGGTACCGAATTCCGCACGAACGCTGCGGTTGGCGACAACGTCGATATCGATGTACTGATGGCATCGCACGATGCGGTGGTGCTGGCTTGCGGCGCGACGTCATGGCGCGACTTGCCAGTGCCGGGTCGAGAATTTGGTGGCATCTATCAAGCCATGGAATATCTGCCACCGGCAAACCGTGTTCAACAGGGCGACTTTGAGGAAACATCGATCAGCGCACGTGGCAAACACGTGGTGATCATTGGAGGCGGAGATACCGGAGCCGACTGTTTGGGAACTGCTATCCGGCAAGGAGCAGCATCAATTACTCAATTGGAAATCATGCCCCGTCCGCCAGACTTGCGTGCGGGAACAAATCCATGGCCGCAGTGGAGCATGGTGTACCGCACATCGTCCGCGCATGAAGAGGGTGGCGAGCGTGTATTCAGTGTGAACACCGAGCGGTTCCTTGCGGACGAAGATGGCAACGTCCGTTCACTTGTTCTGAATGAAGTTGTTTTCAATAACGGGAAATTTGAAATCGTAGAAGGAACAGAACGAGAGTTGCCCTGCGATCTTGTATTACTTGCGTTGGGCTTTGTTGGCCCAGAAAAGGGCACTTGGTTGGATCAGTTGGGTGTAGCGCTTGATGATCGCGGCAATATTGCAAGAACTGATACTTACGCGACCAACGTTCCTGGAGTTTTCGTAGCCGGCGACATGGGCCGGGGACAAAGTTTGATTGTGTGGGCAATTGCCGAAGGTCGTGCGTGCGCCGCAGCGGTAGACGAGCGATTGATGGGTTCAACAACGTTGCCCTCACCAATCGTTTCTTCTGCACGACCGATGGCGTGAGCCCACCTCCAAATTTGGACGCGTTTCGCCTAGTGTAAGAAGGCAATGGAAAAGTCGTCAGCACCAATCCGCACGCGTAAAGCCGCAGTGCACGGCTCACTTGTGCTGGCCGCCATCTTCTTCGTTGGGGCTTGCAGTACCGAGATCTCGGGAAGCGCCACCACCATCGTCCCCGTTGGTCCAACTGATTTCCAAACCATTCCGCCTGTACAGACGACGTTGCCAAATATCGTGACGACACTGCCTCCTGGCTCGGTTGGCGTGGAACAGACATACACCGTTCGACAAGGTGATTCACCGATTTTGGTTGCCAACCTATTTGGCATCACCGTTGCCGAATTGTTGGCATGGAATGGTCTTGTCTCATCAGCGCAGTTTCCATATGCGGGAACGCAGTTGAAGATTCCGCCAACAGCAATGGTGTCCAACCCAACTATTCCTATTTCGCCAGATATTTCTGCAGGGCCAAGCACCCCAGGTTGCGATCCAAGACCAGCGGGCACTTACCAAGTTGCTCGCGGCGACTCGCTGTACATCATTCGCCGGAAGTTCTGTGTTTCGTTAGGCGCATTATTGTCGGCAAATGGATGGCAGAGTTCTGATGTCTTGATCTCTCCGGGTCAAAACATCAACATTCCGGCATCTGGCCTGTAAGGCCTTATCCCGTCCCACCGCAAATATTTAATGCGCGGTGTTGCGTCGCCTGCGTGAGAAGCGATCAAGCGCAAGCATTATCAACTCGTCAAGTAATGCAGGATATGACATGCCCGATGCTTGCCAGAGCTTGGGGTACATAGATATTGGTGTAAAGCCAGGAATCGTGTTTATCTCGTTGCAGAGAAACCCGCGCCCATGTTGTTCGTAAAAGAAATCGACGCGGGCCATACCTTCTGCACGGAGCGTGTGGAAAATCACTATTGCTAGATGTTGCACGGCCTCGACTTCGTCGGCTGTGAGGTTTGCAGGAACAATAAGTTGGGCGCCGTCGCCGATGTACTTGTCGGCGTAGTCGTAAAACTCGTTGCCGGGGATGATCTCGCCAGGGATTGACGCTCGTGCATGCACGTTTCCAAGCACGGCAACTTCTATTTCTCGACCAACTACTGCTTCTTCAATCAATACCCATTCGTCGTACGTCAGCGCATGCTGAACGGCGCTGCGCATTTCGTCAATCGAGTGGGCCTTGGAAACTCCTACCGACGAGCCCATGTTGGCTGGTTTCACAAAAACGGGCAGGCCAAGTGTGTCGGCGGCATGAAGCAGCGCCGCCTCATTGACATGTGCTTCACGCAGGGAGACATACTTTGGCTGAGGAATGCCGTTTGCGTGCAGCACTTGTTTGGCAACGCCTTTGTCCATGGCAACTGCGCTGCCCAGCACGCCCGTGCCAACGTATGCAATGTTTGCAAGCTCGAGCACGCCCTGAATGGTGCCATCTTCGCCAAGTGGGCCGTGCAACAACGGGAAGATGACGGTTCGTGCATCGCCGCGTGCCTGTTCGACAATTGGTGTGATGGAGGTTGGCTCGCCTTCAGCAACCAACACATCTGCTTGTGGTTGAGCAACAACCCATTTGCCTTCGCGCGTGATGCCCACGGCAGTGATGTCGTATTTGGTCGAATCAAGGGCCTTGATCACATGGGCTGCAGTCACGCAACTGACGTCGTGCTCTGCGGATTGGCCGCCGAATAGAACGACAACGTGAATGCGTTGCGCCGAAGCCATGAAAACACGGTACTAGCAATTGACGGGGTCGGCTGTGTCAAAAAGTTTCTTTGATAGCGTTTACATATGCGCTTGATGGCCGCCGATGTGGCAAAAGCGACTAACGGTGTGCTCGTTGGTCAAAACGCACATTTATCAGGTGTCAGCTTTGACTCGCGCTCAATTCGCCCCGGGCAGTTGTTCGTGCCAATCATTGCCGAGCGCGATGGTCACGAGTTTATTGCGGACGCGCTGAAGGCTGGCGCAGGCGCGTATCTCACTTGCCGCGAACCCCAAGGTCGAACCGCTGTGGTGGTGAACGACACCCTTCAGGCTCTATTGCAGCTGGGTTCGTGGGGGAGAACAAAAATGGACGCGCAAGTCGCGGGGCGCGTTGTCGGAGTGACGGGCTCCGTCGGAAAAACCTCGACGAAGGATTTCATTGCGGCCGCAGTGGGTAATCAATTGCGTGTGTGCGCAAGTGACAAATCTTTTAACAATGATCAAGGCCTACCAATCACCGTGTTGAATGCCTCAGATGATGTTCAAGCGCTGGTCTTAGAAATGGGTATGCGTGGATTCGGCGAAATCTCGCGGCTCTGCGCAATTGCAAGGCCACATATTGGCGTAGTTACAGCAGTGGCCGAGGCCCACACGGAGCGCGTTGGTGGTATCGAGGGTGTGGCGCGAGCAAAGGCCGAATTAGTGCAAGCGTTGGATGCATCCGGAACTGCAATTCTTAATGCAGATGACGAGCGCGTTGCAGCGATGCGAGGGAGCACCAAGGCTTCGGTTCTCACGTATGGCACTAGCGCCGCTGCTGATATACGAATGCAGTCGTGTGATTTAGACGATTGGGCTCGACCAACAGTCACCGTGACAACGCCTTGGGGGCTCGTTTCTTTTTCGCTCGCTGTGCCCGGCAAACACATGGCGATGAATGCACTCGCGGCAATCGCCGTCGCTGGCGTGATGGGGCTTGACGTGCAGTTGGCTGCCGCATCGGTGCGTGAAGCGCAGCTATCGCCAATGCGCATGAACGTCATACGTAATAACAGTGGTGCTGTAGTCGTTGATGACGCGTACAACGCGAACCCATCTTCGATGGCCGCCGCATTGCACTCGCTGCAGTCGATGAATGCCAAACGTCGTATTGCATTCGTTGGGCTCATGGCCGAACTTGCCGACCCCGAACATGAACATCGTGAAATTGCAGCGTTGGCGCAACGTCTCGGAATCGAACTAGTGGCGGTGAATACCGATGCCTACGGTGTCGCGGGCGTTGACCTAGCCGAAGCCGTAAAGATTGGGCGCGAGCTGATTGAGGGGGACGCGGCGTTAGTGAAGGGTTCGCGAATCGCGCAATTAGAACGTCTCGTAGAGCAATTAACGAGTTGAGTTTTTAATCGCCGCATCGTCGAGCGATTTGATATCACACCAGCGTGCAAGAAACAGCGCCCAAGCACTGCCGAGCAGGAGCAACCACTGCGAACCATGGCGATCGATCAGTGGCCCAAAGAGCAAGTTGCCTAACGGCACGGTTCCGCCAAATGCCATAAACCAAAGCGCCATCACACGCCCGCGTACTTCTGGCTCCAGTCGGCTCTGGATCACGGTGACCATTGCGGTTGTCGCAAAGAAGTAGGCAAATCCAAGAAAGAATCCGAAGATAAACGCGGGTAGTGGTGAACGCGATAACGCAAAACACAGCATTGACACTGCAAAACCCGCGAAGCCGTATTGGATGAGGCGACGCTTATCGCTTTGGGCAAACGTGGTTCCAATGGCTAGCCCACCGAGCGCGGCGCCAAAACCCCAGGTGGCATACAGCCACTTGTAGGTGCTGCTGTCTTCGGCGATACCAAAATTAAGACGCGCAACTGCTGGGAAGAGCCCAACGTATGGCAGTGAGAGAAGTGAAAAGGTTGCCAGCGTGATGAGTAGTCGACGAACAGTTGGTCGATGTCGCGCAATTGCCAAGCCGCGTGTAAATCGACGCCAGCCTTTCGTCGGGTCGGGAATGAAAGTGGGGATATTGACGCTGAGCAGTGCGACAATGACGAAAAGGTACGTCGCTGCGTTTACGAAAAAGAATTGCGCCGTCGTTGCGCCCCATTGCGAAAAAACCGCAACAATGATTGGGCCGATAACTCGCGAGCCGTTGATCACTGTGCTGTTGAGCGCGAGCGCACCAGAGAGATCTTCGGGTCGAACAAGTGACGGCAACATTGCCGACCATGCGGGTGCGTTCATTGCGTTTCCAATGCCCACGCCAAGTGCGGCCAGGAACAGCATCCACACGGCAGGCGTTCCAAGAGCAAGGACTGCTAGCGCAAACGAAAAAACAAGCTGAACAATCTGCATCGAAATGAGCCACTTGCGTCGTTCGAACTTGTCGGCCAATACTCCCGCCGGAATAGACAGGAAGAGCAATGGGCCAAGCTGCGCGAAAATGAGCAAACCCACAAGCGAGGCTTTGCCCGTGCGGTGGTAGATGTATGCGGGCAGCACCACGTTTTGCATCCATGTTCCGATATTGGATGCGAACGCTCCGTACCAAACAAGGCGAAAATCGCGTGATGCAAGTGCCGCGCGAACGGTTCCCGCCTTGTGCGGGTTGTCGTCGGAGGGGGTGCTGGTGTCGGTCATAGAAATAGGCAAGACTGTCGGCAATGCAGCAAACAAACCAACAAGAATTACTGGATCACGCTACAACTAGCCAGCCAGTTGCATGCGATTCTCGGCGCGGCATTTTTAGCGAGTGCCCACATTGCGGATCTTCGCTGCACCCAGAGCACGCACACTACAAATGTGGGTCGTGTGGTTGGCGAGATTCGTGTTGCGACTAGCCCTGTAAGGCAACAAGCGCATCTACATATTTTGCTTGCAATTCGCTTGCAACAGCCTCACTTGTTATCGCACCGCCAACCGTATTCACGCCAAGTCGAATTGCATTATTGCGAATAGCGGCATCGCGGGCTCCGTATCGAGCAATCTCAATTTGATAGGGAAGCGTGGCGTTAGTTAATGCGTATGTGCTGGTGTTAGGCACAGCCCCAGGCATGTTTCCCACTGCATAGTGCACAACGCCATGTTTTGTATAAACGGGGTCGGTATGTGTTGTTTCATGCGTGGTTTCAATGCAGCCACCTTGGTCTACCGCAACATCAACAATGACAGAGCCAGGTTTCATCGTCTTTACCATGTCTTCGCTCACCACGATCGGGGCTTTTGCTCCAGCGATCAGAACCGCACCAATCACGAGGTCGGCTTCGACTAGTGATCGTTCGATTGCACCTCGATTTGAAGCAAGTGTTGTGGTGCGCCCGATACAAATCTGTTCGATGTAGCGAAGCCGATCGAGGTTCTTGTCGAGGATCACCACTTCGGCCTGCATGCCGGCGGCAATCCACGCCGCGTTGTACCCAACATTGCCGGCGCCGATCACGACAACTTTGGCGGGCTTCACACCTGGTGCACCACCCATCAATACGCCGCGACCACCTTGAGGGCGTTCCAAGAAACGTGCTCCCGCTTGTGTCGCAAGTCGTCCTGCAATTTCGCTCATCGGTGCAAGAAGCGGAAGCGAGCCATCATCCATCTGCACGGTTTCGTAAGCGATCGATGTGGTCTTTGCTTTCTGCAGAGCGGCAGCAACCTGAGGGTAAGCCGACAAATGCAGGTATGTGAAAAGCGTCAGGTCGGG
>CAINLH010000097.1 GCA_903850275.1 uncultured Acidimicrobium sp. | reverse complement strand
CTCGACGCCGACAACTTGCGGCACGGCCTGAATAATGATCTTGGCTTTTCCGATGCCGACCGAACCGAAAACGTGCGCCGTGTTGCCGAGGCTGCACGGCTCTTTGCCGACTCTGGCGCAGTAACCATTGTCCCCATCATCAGCCCGTTTGCAACTGGCAGAGAACACGCGCGCAACATACACACCGAGGACGGTCTCACGTTCCTAGAAGTTTTCGTGGCAGCCAGCCTCGAAACATGCGAGGAGCGCGACACCAAGGGGCTGTATGCCAAGGTTCGATCTGGAGACATGAAAGGGCTCAGCGGCGTGGATGCACCGTACGAGGCACCCGTTTCTCCGGACATCGTTGTTGGTGACAACGAACAAAGTGTTGAGGCATCGGTTGCAATACTGCGCAGCGCAGTGATGGCACGTATCGAGATTGGCCGGTAACGAAAAGTGACCAACGAACAGCAACACAACCTGCCCGAGCTGTTGGGTTATGCGCTCGTTGCACCTCGCATCAAGGTGATGTATGTGCCAACGACCAAGGTGGCCTGCAGCACCCTGAAGTTGTTTATCTCGCAGGCCGAAGGCTGCTACAACGCATCGGTTGCACAAGAGATCATTACCCCGAACATCTCGCAAGAACAGACTGTTCACAACTACCGCGTGCACGGGCTGACACGTTTTTTGGACATGAGTGATAAAGAGAAATGGGAAATAATCAATTCGCCAGACTGGCTGCGTATCGCCGCGCTTCGCGACCCAATCAAGCGCGCGTATTCATCCTGGGAAAACCGAGCATTTCTGCGGGCGCCTGGCACACCGCAGGGCGTCATCGACGCATGTGGCGACGTATTTGTCGATGGTCGAGTAGACGTGGCAGCAACGTTTAAGAAGTTTGCTCGAGCAATTCATGCCGACCGCGACTCGTTTGCAATCGACGACCACTTCCGCCCCCAGTTCAACACGCTGTATTCCAACCAAGTGCAGTACCACCACCTCATTCGCATCGACAACCACGGCGAGATGCAGAACCTTGCCGACATTATTAACAAGCGTGCGGAAACCAATATTTCGTTGCAGCGGCTGAACAGCGGCCTCGGCATCAAGCCGGAGCAGGTGTGTGACAAAGAAACCGCCGACTTGATTGCTGCAACCTACAAAGAAGACTACGAATGGTTCGGTTTTGCCGCCCACCAAATCAACGCTCCTACTGCATCCTTCGTGCTCGACCCCCTGCAGCAAGCACTGCTGCTCAACCTTCGCCAAACCACCGAACGATTGCAGATTCTTTCTCGTGCCGCGTTTAATCGCGTTGGCTTCCGGTACGGGCTTGCTCAAATGAGAAAGTCTCTGTGGATCCGGATAACAAACCCGAAGGCCAAGGGCGACACCCGTTTATTGCAGTGGTAGTTTTCAACTCACCATGAGCGACAAGGCAATAGCGAAGATCGGCGTAGTCACCGTTTCCGACCGCGCATTTGCAGGCGTCTACGAAGACTTGGGCGGCCCCGCCATTATCAACTTCCTCACACAGCATCTCACCAGCGAATGGGTTGCGG
>CAINLH010000096.1 GCA_903850275.1 uncultured Acidimicrobium sp. | reverse complement strand
GCCGAAGAATGCAGAACCCCTACCCTGCCCGAAGATAAAGGTGAGGCCGGCGCCCTGCAGCGTGGCAATTCCGATTGCTAGGTAACGCGTCCATTGCGTGATTTTGCGCTGTCCCGTTGCGCCTTCTTGCTGCCACTGCTCAAGTTTTGGAATGACAACACCGAGCACCTGCATGATGATGCTTGCCGTGATGTACGGCATGATGCCAAGAGCAAAAATCGAGAAGCTGCCGAACGCACCACCCGAGAACAAGTTGAGAAAGCCCAACGCGCCTTGCGAGTTGGAAGCTTCACGCAGCTGTCGAACGGCTTGCGCATCGATACCTGGCACGCGAAGCGCCGAACCAAAACGGTAAACCGCGACCATTGCCAAGGTGAACAGCACCTTGTTGCGAAGGTCGACCACCTTGAAGATGTTCTTCACATTCGACAACATCGTTGTGACTCCTCTGAAGGGTTAAATACTGGTTGAACTGACGAACATGCCAGCAGCACCAATTAACGGTTGGTGAACTGACTGCCCTTGGCTGCTGGACGAACACCCTTGTGCGGCATTGGCACAATCGTGACACTTCCACCAGCGGCAATGATTGCCTTCTCGGCTGTTTCGGAAACTGCGTGTGCAGAAACTTTGACTGCCTTGGTGATCTTGCCGCGGCCAAGCACCTTGATCAAAGTGCCCTTGTGTGCTGCGCTCTTCTGCACAAGAATCTGTGGGTCAACTTCGCTCAAGCCAAGTGCTTCGATGACATCGAGGTTGACGGCGTAGAACTCCACGCGGAACGGGTTATTAAAGCCCTTCAACTTTGGTACGCGCTGCTTCAGTGGCATCTGTCCACCTTCGAAGCCACGCTTTACCGTGTTACGTGCGTACTGACCCTTGGTACCGCGGCCGGCAGTCTTGCCGCCCTTACCGCCAATACCACGACCAACGCGCTTAGCTTTTTTCTTGGAGCCCCGTGATGGAGCGAGTTCATCGACGCGCATGATTACTTGCCTTCCTTGATTTCAATGAGGTGAGGAACGCGCTGCAACATGCCGCGAATTTCTGGGCGGTCTGGCAACGTGTTGGTGTGTCCGATGCGGCGCAAGCCAAGTGCACGCAATGTGGCGCGGTTCTTTGGCTTGTTGCCAATTTCCGAACGCACTTGCGTAACAGTGATGGTTGGGCCAGTAAGAACTGGCTTCACTCGCTTGATGCGCTTTGTTGAAGTGTTGCCAGATGCTGCCTTCAGTGCTGCTGCCTCTACGCGTGCTTCGGCTGCCGCCTTTTTGGCTTGTGGCTTGCGGTCGCGAATGGTGCGACCTGGTTTTTTGAATGCGGCCATGACTAGTGAGCTCCTCCGGCTGAATTCTTGCGCTCGTTGTATGCGCGCAACTGTCCCTTAGGTACGAATGACTCGGCAGGAATGCCGCGTCGACGTGCAACTTCGTCTGGGCGCTGCAAGTCCTTCAAGCCATTGATCGTTGCGCGAGCAACGTTGATGGCGTTTGATGAACCAAGCGACTTCGCGAGTACGTCGTGAATGCCGGCTTCTTCAAGAATGATGCGGGCAGCACCACCGGCGATAACACCGGTACCAGGAGCAGCAGGCTTCAGCAACACGCGGCCTGCGCCGTTGATGCCAAGCACTTGGTGCGTGATGGTGGAACCAGCCAAGGCAACGTTGAACACGTTGCGCTTTGCTTCTTCTGTTCCTTTTTGAATGGCCAATGGCACTTCTTTTGCCTTGCCGTAACCCAAACCAACGCGACCAGCACCATCACCGACAACAACAAGTGCGGTGAAGGAGAAACGACGTCCACCCTTCACTACCTTTGCCACGCGATTGATGTGAACAACGCGCGACTCGCGCATCTGTCCTGGTTCTGTGGTGCGAACTTGCGAAATGTCAGTCATTAGAACTCCAACCCTGCTTCTCGGGCAGCATCTGCTGCCGCTGCTACACGACCATGGAAGATGAATCCGCCGCGGTCGTAGACAACTTTTGTGACACCAGCGGACTTGGCGCGCTGAGCGATCAACGTTCCAACACGCTTTGCTGCGTCGACGGTTGAACCCGAACCTTGCTTGCGCAAGTCTGGCTCGACCGTTGATGCTGCTGCGATGGTGTGGCCGTTCAGGTCGTCGATGAGCTGAACAGAAATGTGTTTGTTGCTGCGATACACGGCGAGACGTGGACGCTCGGCGGTGCCGCTGATCTTCTTACGCACGCGACGATGGCGGCGCAAGCGACCTGCATGGCGCTGGCTAGATGCTGTTTTCATAACGTCAAATCTCCCGTTTACTTCTTGCCGGTCTTGCCTGCTTTACGCAGGACCTTCTCATTGAGGTAACGCACACCCTTGCCCTTGTATGGCTCTGGCTTGCGAATCTCACGAATGTTTGCGGCCACCTGGCCAACTACTTCTTTGTCGGCACCCTTAATGATGATGCGCGTCTGGGAAGGAAGTTCGAAGGTGACACCCGCTGGTGCGTCGATGATCACTGGATGCGAAAAACCGAGCGCCAACTTCAACTTGCCTGGGCCCTGTGCTTCTGCGCGGTAACCAACGCCGATGATGTCGAGTTCTTTGGTGTAGCCATCGGTGACACCGATAACCATGTTGCTGACCAACGTGCGCACGAGACCATGACGTGAACGCGAATCGCGCTCGTCGTTGTCGCGGCTGACCACGATGGTGTTTTCTTGACGCGCAAGCGACACACCGGCTGGAAACTCACGAGTTAAAGAGCCCTTTGGGCCCTTCACCGTGACCGACAAGCCAGCGATGGTGACGTCGACGCCTGATGGCACGACGACTGCTGCATTTCCGATACGAGACATAGTGGTTCTTCCCTTTAGTCGCTTCCGATTACCAGACGAAGCACATGACTTCGCCGCCAACTTTGCGCTGACGCGCTTCGCGGTCGGTCATGAGCCCTTGGCTAGTGGACAAAACTGCAACACCCAAACCGCCCAACACGCGCGGTACTTCAGTTGCATTGCGGTACACGCGAAGGCCCGGTGTGGACACGCGCTTGATACCCGAGATGGTGCGCTTACGATCGTCCGAGTACTTCAGACCAATCTTCAACTGCTTGGCTGGGCCAGTTGGGTTGTCGATTACTGAGTAGTCAGAGATGTAGCCCTCTTTTTTCAGAATTTCGGCGAGTGCCGACTTCTGCTTCGAGGTTGGCATGAATACTTCGTCCTTCATCGCAGCGTTGGCGTTGCGAATTCGGGTGAGCATGTCGGCGATTGGATCGGTCATCATGGCGATTACCAACTTGCCTTTGTCAAGCCTGGCACTTCGCCGGCGTGCGCCATTTTGCGCAAGCACAGACGGCAGAGGCCGAACTTCTTATACACCGCACGTGAACGTCCGCACTTTTGGCAGCGCGTGTAACCGCGCACCTTAAATTTCGGAGTTGCCGCCGCTTTGATAACGAGTGACTTTTTTGCCATGTTGAGTGGTTCCCTCTAGTTCTTTCCGCTGCTACTTCTTCTTGGCCGAGCGCTTAGCTGCTCCGCGTGCTTTCTTCGACGACGCTGGTTCCTCACCCTTACGGAAGGGGAAGCCGAATGCGTCGAGGAGTGCTTTTCCGTCGAGGTCGGTTGTTGCGGTGGTGACAATGGTGATGTCCATACCGCGTGTTGTATCAACCTTCTCGTAACTGACCTCAAGGAACACGAGCTGCTCGGTGAGACCAAATGTGTAGTTGCCATTTCCATCCCACGACTTGCCTGGGAGGCCGCGGAAGTCGCGGATGCGAGGAATTGCCACCGAGATCAAACGATCGAGGAATTCCCACATGCGGTCGCCGCGCATCGTGACTTTGGCACCAATTGCTTGGTTTTCACGAAGTTTGAAAGATGCGATTGATGTCTTCGACTTGGTCACGATTGGCTTCTGGCCCGAGATCGCGGTGAGGTCGGCAACGGCGCCGTCGATGAGTGATGCTTGCTGCGTTGCGCGGCCAACACCCATGTTGATGACGATCTTTTCCAAGGTTGGAATCTGCATCACGTTGGTGACGCCCAACTGCTTCACGAGATCGGCTTTAACGACGTCGTTGTAGTGCGCCTTCAAACGCGGAACGTAGATAGTTGTCTCAGCCATCAGATTTCTTCTCCGGTGCTCTTGGCAACGCGCACCTTGGTGCCGTCATCCTTGATCTTGTAACCAACGCGTGTTGGCTTGCCCTTGTGCACGAGCATCACGTTGGATGCATCGAGCGGCATGTCCTTGTCGACGATTCCGCCGGTGTTGGCTGTTTGGCCTTTGGCAGCAAGGTGACGCTTGGCAACGTTGACGCCAGCAATCTTCACTTTGTTTTCCTTTGGCAGTACAGCCGAGATTTCGCCCTGCTTGCCTTTGTCTTTGCCGGCAATAACGACGACGGTGTCACCCTTCTTCAACTTCATGACTACAACACCTCCGGTGCGAGCGAAATGATTCGCATGAACTTCTTGTCGCGAAGTTCACGACCAACGGGCCCGAAGATACGGGTGCCACGTGGCGTGAGATCTTCTTTGATCAACACTGCTGCGTTTTCGTCGAAGCGGATGTAGCTGCCGTCTGGACGACGCTTTTCCTTCTTGACGCGAACTACTACGCAACGAACAACTTCACCCTTTTTGACACCGGCGCCAGGAATTGCGTCCTTGACCGTGCCGATGAAAACGTCACCAATTGATGCGTAACGACGGCGTGTACCACCGAGCACCTTGATGCAAAGCACTTCTTTTGCGCCGCTGTTGTCGGCAACGCGAAGACGGGATTCTTGCTGAATCAT
>CAINLH010000095.1 GCA_903850275.1 uncultured Acidimicrobium sp. | reverse complement strand
CGCAGGTCGTCGTCATCGTCATCATCATCCGAGGACTTCTTTGCTACAACCTCTGTCGCAGGTATCGCATCTGGATCATCAATCAGGTCGTCGACACCCTCGAGCGCACCTGCTCCATCTTCAAATGGTTCATCCTCCAGCTCGAGGCCGAGCGCATCAGGATCAATCTCGTCGCCGTCAATCTCCTCGACAATCATCATTTCTGGGTCAAGGTCATCAGCTCCGATGACATCATCATTTGACATTCAGAATTCCCTTCAAAATATGTAGTCGTTGGTGTGCGGCGAGACAATAGCCCATATGGACCTAACAAACACGAATTACTTGGATTCGCGCCTTGATTCTGCCTTGCGCTCAGAATCCAGACGCTCAAGGTCGGGCGCCGCATGCGTGATATGTGTCATTGCGTCGGCTACAGCCCTATGTCCAGCCTGTTCGGCGATCAGTCGGTGCATTTCCAGCACCACTCTTCGATAGGCCGGGTGTCCTTGAGGTGCAGATCGCAATTCCAAAAGGTGAATCGCTTCGCGAGCGTTGAACTGCATCACATAGCGCAGACGGTACGCCATAGCAATCGCATATGCGGCTTGTTCTGGGTAGTCCGGACGAAGGGCCTCGTAAAGAGTTGATGAGCGTGTCATGGTTTCTTCAAAAATTTCATCCATTCCAGCTTCAGCAACCAGTTCGGGCATGACATAACCATGCTCCGGTGACAAACGCTGCCATTCAATGGTGAGCAAACGGTGACGCTGCAAATCTCTAAATGCGCCGTAATCACCAAGAACATCAAATCGATAGTCGATTCTTTCGAATGCACGACCCGGCTTATGCCTACGATTCTCACGATTTCCAACATAAGCCGCGATCAGCTTCACGCGTTCCTGATGGGACAAAGCTTCTACTCGCTTCAGCAACTGCGATTCGGGCAAGTGTGAATGCGAATAACAAATTGCAGCAAGTAGTTTGAGCTCGCCATCTGGATCGAAGTCGACGAGTGAAACCTCAGGAACTGGGTCGGGCTCAAGCGCACCGAAGAGGTCGTCGACCAAGAAACTTGTCTTATCGTGATTCTCTGCAAGGTAGTCACTCCAGCGTCCCCCACGATCGGGCAGGTCAACACGCTTAAGGAAACTCGGAATCACTTTTCGCAACTCCACCAACATCAAATCCGCATAGTGTCGAGCCTCGGGAAGCGGGTGTGCACGCATACGAAGCAGCATCGATTCGTATGCCTGTCCGGTTCCAAAAACGCCAACATTCGACAACGCCGATGCTGGAAGTACACCGCGAACCGCGTCAAGACCTTTTGCTCTTGTTGCCTGTCGATAAATGAAATCAGAATCGTTTATGTTGCGCGGAATAGTGGCACGAACGTGATCGGTCACACCCGTAACCAGCGTTGTGTAAGTGTCGAACATGCGATCCATGTCCCCCACATACCGAGTCCCAAACGGGCTGTTGAGTATCTCGGGGTCGCGGAAATATCGATATCTCCCGCCAAGACGGGCGTCGTAATTGATATATCGGGTGCTCTGCTCGAGGTAGCTCATCAAGCGTCCCCACTCTAAAATCTTCGTCAACAGGTTGGAAGCTTGTTCACAAGCCAAGTGAACACCACCCAACTGAGCAACCGAATCGTCTCCGTATTCGAGGAATATCTTCTCGTAGAGCGACTCGGCATGATCTAGGCCGATCGTTGCATCTACGGTGATATCGCCAGCAAGATCGAGGTCACCGACGAACTCGTCAATGAATAGCCGCCTTAAACTTTTTGGACTTCTGCTGTATCGGGCGAACAGCGCGCCTTTCACAACCTCAGGAAGGTTTACAAGGGCAAAAACTGGACCGTCGAGGTTGGTGAAGTAACGCTTCAGTACTTCTGATTCGTCACTAGAAAAGGCCTCGGGAATGTAAACGGTCACGGCGCGTAATACTAGAAGTCGCAGTGGGTGGAAGCGGGCATACCGTGAAGTCGCCGCACTAACTAGATGTAAAGCGTTATTGCATCGGGAATAACGTGCATTCTCACGGATTTAACCCGCCCCAGAGCTTCCCCGTCAACGACCAAGCGAATGCTTTTTTTGGGTACATCGTCTTCGTCCAAGGGCCACGAGAACCTCTCTGTCTGCTTGGTTGAGATGTCGGGATGCGGAATATGGCTTGACGTTGGTATTCGCCTCCAAGCCTGTAGCCGCTGCGTGTACGGCATCGACGATTTAACAGAAAGCACATCCATGACTCCATCGTTTGGGTGCGCCTTTGGCAGCAACTCTCTAGCGCCCAGATAGCCGCTGTTTGAAACGATGTATATGTCGCCCAACCATGACCGCCTGCCAAGAAAAACCGACCCGACTGCGAAGTCGTCTCGATTAACGCCGTATTGGTCGGTGAATCCAATTTTGATGAGATCAATCGTCACTTTGATTTGCTCTCGATTGGGCGCACGAGTTGTAACTCCTAATGCCTGAATCAAAGTTCCGGAGTTGAGCATTGCCTCGCGAATGGTGCCGATATCGCGTAGGTGCCTGCCAAGTTCGCGTTCGGTCGCAAATTCGAGAAGCCCTGTCGGTGCGGTACAAGGCTCTCCCCATTGGTCCCCTTTGCGTATCGTCATGACGATATTCGCCCGATCAAACTTGACGACGCGACAACACCTCGAAACAACAGTTCGGATGCCTTCGTTGCCGAGTCTCGATCGGCTTCATTGGTAAAGATCATCGCAAGTTGACGCAGCACATCAATGAGCTGTTTCATGGTTCGAACGAAATCTCCGGCCGTTACCTCATCCGATTCGAGTATGTCCAGGAGTGAGTTTCCCTTGGCCCAGTCATGCGTGGCTGCGATAAAACCAGGGTCTGGGCTTCGATGGTTTTGCAGCCCAGATGAGGTTTCGGCCTTGACTAGTCGTCTACTGATCTTTTGAATTCCTAAAAACCGCTGTTTCAATTCGTTTGATGGATAGTGCGCAGAGGCGACTTCATCACGATTGCGGTCTTCGTAAATAAAACAACTAACAAGGCCAGCTAGATCAACCGGAGACAGACCAGTTAACAGTTCCTCGGAGATGCATTCTGCAATGAGTAAGTCAGATTCATGGAAGATACGAGAAAGTAATAAACCTTTGTCGGTAAGCGCCCAAGTATCGACGTAACGCCATTCTGAAAGCAGCTTGATCAAGTCATCGAATTGGCTACTCACCGACTGGGTAGAGCTAGAAACCCTTTTCTCTAGGTTGTCCAACTCTTTCTTGATCCGAGTTGCACTGTCGAGAGCGATGAGCCTCTCGACAAGGTTGGGATCGCTGGCAACTGGGTGCTCGTCCTGATTGACGGCCTCTACACGTGTCGCCTTTGGTCGCGTTTTCAGACGCTGCAGCCGTGACGCAGTCTCTTTGAGAAATTTTGAATTAGTCGGCTGATATGGCTGTGGTAAATCCATGTGAGCAACTAATTCGAGATATTGGTCGGTGTCCTTCTCGCCAATCGTTATGACTAGTCGTGCCTGCGAGAGCATCGTCAATTTTGCCCCAGTGCCTCGTTGCGCCGAACTAATTACAACGAATCGTTCCGGTTGGCTCTTGCGGGTAAATAACACGACGTCACCAGGTCGCAGCTGAGATAACTGGCTGGAACTCAGTGAAGCGGATGAACGTCTTGTAGTTAGTTCCTTGTATTCAGCAATGTTGCCGAAAGGGCTTTCAGCCTGCAGCATCAAGCGCTCGAACTCCTTAGAACGACGTTGAATGCGAGCTTGGATCTCGACCACATCTCTATTCGCTTGAAATTGCGCGAAAGAAAGATTGAGGAGGTGTCGCGCCTGAACTTGTGAAGTTGTTTTAATCAAGTTCGCTGCCATGTTGTACGTAGGCCTAAATGCCGAATTGAGTACAAACGATTTGCTTCCGACGAGAGCCGCAACTTGGTCGAATGGCAGGAATGGATTCCACAGCGCAATGGCGTGCCCAACATCATCTAGACCACGTCTCCCCGCCCGACCAGTGAGTTGCGCGTAATCCGAAGGCTTGAGCATCTGGTGTTGCTCGCCCGTGAACTTCGTGAGTTTGTCCAACACCACTGCCCTGGCAGGCATGTTGATTCCTACTGCAAGCGTTTCCGTGGCGAAAACAATCTTGATAAAACCTTGTGAAAAACAAGTCTCCACGATTTCTTTAAATGTCGGAACCATTCCGGCATGGTGGACACCGATACCAGCCTCAAGCTGATCAACGAATTGGGTGTACTCAAGCGCCGCCAGGTCATCATCGCTGAAATCTTTGAGCCGCTCGTCGACGATTGCCAGCATTTCACCACGCTCATAGTCGTTCGTGAGCCGAATTCCGGCTTGCAAACACGATTTAGCAGCTTCGTTGCATTGATTACGACTGAAGATGAAATAAATAGCGGGTAAGAGGTTCTCCTTTTGGAGTTGCTCTACTACGTCCGTCCTCGATGGTGTGAAGAGCCTGCCGTTCCGCGCATTTTGATGGCCGCCACGCGAGGATCCACGGGAACCATACGGATGTGACTTCTTCGATTGACCCGAGACGTCGTTATCCAATTTGGTTATAGCGGTATTTGCTTGACCGCCTACCAAGGTTTCCAATATCCGAATCTGATGGGTTGCTTTGTCCCCCAGCATGTAATGGTTGACCAATTCGATCGGCCGTTTGGTTTCAACGATTGGGCGCGTCGGACCCCTGACAGTGGTGAGCCATTCGCAGAGCTCATTGGCATTTGACACAGTTGCTGATAAACACACCAACTGGACCGTTGGTTCCAAATGGATGATCACTTCTTCCCACACAGGGCCTCGGTAGGCATCTTGAAGAAAATGAACTTCGTCAAGTACCACAACGCCAAGATTCTCAATCGACGAGGAACGTGCGTAGATCATGTTTCTCAGTACTTCCGTAGTCATAACAACGATCGGCGCATTTGGGTTGATGCTGTTGTCGCCAGTGAGCAACCCGACTTCGTTGCTTCCATACAACTGAACGAGTTCGGTGTATTTCTGATTCGAAAGTGCTTTGATTGGTGCCGTATAAAACGCTCTCATGGATTTGAGTCGCGCGACACCTATTGCGTACTCGGCAACAACCGTTTTGCCAGATCCCGTTGGCGCGGCAACTAAGACACTTTCACCTAAATCAATTGCATCAAAAGCGGAAACCTGAAACTGGTCAAGCGAGAAATCGTAATTCTTCGTCAGATTCAAGCGTTGTTGACTGGTCATCGCCGCTTAGTCATCGTCTGCATCGTTGTCTTCGCTTTTGCGTCGACGACGTTGCACGATGTACCCGATAAGCACCGCTATAAGAAAAAGGACACTCATGGGAACAGCAAGGGCCAACATACTTACTGGGTCGCCGCTGGGAGTGATCACAGCAGCAACGGCGAAGATTGCCATGATTGAGATTCGCCACTGTTTAAGCAATGTCTGCGGCGTAATAACGCCAACAATCTGCAGGAATACCAGAAGAACTGGCAAGAGAAATCCGATTCCAAATGCCAACACCATCAACGCAACCAAGCTGATGTATTTCGAAATTTGATAAGTCTGTTCAACGTCCTCGCCAGACCAGGAAATCAAAAATTCCAGTGCCTTATCAAGTGTCCAATAGGCAAGATACCCGCCGCAAGCAAAAAGGATGACCGACGAAAGAATGAAAGGAACGGTGTACTTCTTTTCCTTTTTATTCATTGCTGGAACAATGAACTTCCAAAGCTGCCACATGATTACTGGCAAAGCAATGATCAAGCCGCCATATCCGCTGATTCTCATCCTGGACGAGAGACCCTCAATCGGTCCGAGCGCGTACAGAGAACCATCGCAGTTAAAGTCTGGACGAGCCAAGCAAATATTGCGATAAGGCTGAGTGAGAAAACGTAAAACGAAATCATAAAAAACCAAAATCACCGTTGCACCAACTGCAATAGCAAGCATTGATCGAACAATCCGCATTCGAAGTTCGGTGAGGTGATCAATGATGTTCATTGATCCCCCATCTGGAGCGGTTGTAGACCGTGGCCATTTGATCGCCATTAGTTCTTATCCTCGTACGAGATAACGGAAATTTGTGGGTCATCGTCAGGAGATAGCGAATCGAACGATGTTGCTTTGTCCGAAATCGGTTCTGGAGCAGAATCGTTCGAAGTCTCCGTGGGTGGTTGCCAAGGGACAAAATCTGGTTCAGGGGAATCGTCAGCTATCTCACCTGCGGCATCCTGGAAGACCGACTTGTACTCCGAAGCAGCACTTTGTAAATCCCTCAGTGGCTCGGCAAAGGCTTGTCGGAAATCGCTTTGGGCATCATTGGTCATTCGTTTGAATTCGCCATAGAAACGGCCCATCTTTCGCAACACAGTTGGAAGCTTCTCGGGGCCAAGAATGACGAGGCCAAGGATCAGCAGAAACATCAGCTCGCTGCCCGAGAAATTGAACATGTTCCCATTCTAAAGGACACTGATCCCCCGCCATCTACGCTGTTCGAATGCAGCAGCGCTTGCCGTCTCTATTTGAGGAACCGATCCTCTTCGCCCATCGGGGAGCAAGTGCTCACGCGAGGGAGAACACCCTAAATGCATTTTCGCTTGCCCAAAAACTGGGAGCAACCGGTGTCGAAAGTGACATTTGGATAACTGCTGACCGCCAGATTGTTCTCGATCATGATGGCCTCGTGAGAGTCGGATTGAGGAAAAAGCCGATCTCCACGCTCAACCGAAATCAGTTGCCATCTCATATTCCTACGCTCGACGAATTATTGACACACATCGGCTCCGAAACCCCCATCAGTATTGATGTGAAAGATGTCGGAGCGTTTGAACAGTTGAACAAATACCAACTGAACAAAGCCATCGTGTGGTTATGCCACCCATCGATGGAGACCTTGGTTAAACAGCGACCTCTACTTCCCGACTACCGGCTAGTTAATTCGGTTCGGCTAGCAAAAATCAAGGAAGGCCCGGAGCGAAGAGCAGCTTCACTTTCGCAATATGGCATCGACGCGCTCAACATGCATATCACCGACTGGAATGGTGGCCTAGTGGCACTGGTGCACCGCTTTGGTCTTGCTGCCTTTGGGTGGGACTTGCAGCATCCGCCTGTGATTGTCGACGGGTTAAGAATGGGTTTAGACGCAATCTTCAGCGATTGGGTAGATCGTATGGTCGACGCTCGACAAACCCTTTAAAGCCAACGAGCGTTACTCAACGGCCAAATCAATGTGAAGGCGCGACCTACGACTAAATCCGTTTCGATCTCTCCGAACATCCGACTATCAAATGACTGAGGGCGATTGTCACCCATGACAAAGATGTGACCGCTGCTGATTTCAACTGGTTCTAGTTCTGGAACCCGGCAACGGTCTTCTAGGTTTACCTGCTTCAAGTCGTAATCATTGAGATACGGCTCCAACAATTCTTTGCCATCGATGAATACCACGCATTCGCGTATTTCAATAGTTTCACCAGGAAGCGCTATCACGCGCTTGATCAAATCGTCATGTTGCACTACTTCACCATCGGTGGTGATCCGATCGAATACGACCACGTCCCCCCTGCCGATCCCGTGCAAACGATACGAAAGTTTGTTCACGAGTACTCGGTTGTCCTGGAACATTGTGGATTCCATGCTCGGCCCGGAGATATAGAACTGCTGCAGAAGAAAACCACGCACCAGTAGCGCAATAGCTAGAGCCACGCCAACGACCACCACCCATTCGCGAATAACCCTCAACCCGTGCTGGTGGTCTTTTCGGCCTGTGTCAGTCGTCTCCATCGCCTCCCAACCGTAGTGCTGGATTCGCATAACTCTGGTCGTCTCGGTGTATTATTTAGCCACGAAGCACCGCGTCACACGCGACACACAAGGAGATAATCAGAATGAAAGTCTGGATCGATCAAGACCTTTGCACAGGTGACGGACTCTGTGAGGAAATCGCACCCGACGTATTCACACTTCTTGATGATGGCCTTGCCTACGTTCGCGAAAAAGACAAGATCTACGCAACCGCAAAAGGCAACGCACAAGGCGCTGACGGAATGGCCGTCATCCCCGATGGCCAGCTTGACGGAGTGATCGAATCGGCCGAAGAATGCCCTGGAGAGTGCATCTTCATCGAGCCGTAGCTATAACGGGGCGCTTGCCGTTCCGATATACCGACCAACAGTAAGAAATGCGGTGTGAGCGACCATTCGATGGTCTGGCCGTACAGCCATTCCCTCAATGTGCCAAGTGCGATGCAGCACCTCAAGCGTCCTTGATTCGATCCACTCGTTGCCCATTGCTTGTCGGACTTGAACCGCCTGCGTAATGCTGGGCGTATAGGCAACCAGTAATCCTCCGCGCCGCAGCGCTCTGGACGCGTGGGGAACGACCGTCCACGGTTCTGGTAAATCCAGAACGACTCGATCGAAGTCGGTTCCGTCTATGCCCTCGTAGGCGTCGCGAATTTGAATGGCATATCGATTCAGCGCCTGTTCACCCAGGAAACTTCTCACATTGGTTTTTGCTCTGTTCGCAAAATCTTCTCTGATCTCATAGCCCGTGATCGTTGCTCCATATCGCAACATGGTCATTGACAGTGCGCCGGAACCAATCCCGGATTCGAATACATGAGTGTCAGGACCAATGTCAGCAATCATGCAAATAGGAGCAAGGTCTTTCGGATAAATAACTTGAGCACCACGCGGCATCTCTAAAACGAAGTCTTCCAGCGTGGGACGAAGCACTGAGAACAGTGCTCCCTTGGTAGTCGGAATTACAGCACCCTCTGTCTGTCCAATTATGAGATCGTGTGCGACGAAACCCGAGTGGCTGTGAAACTCGCCTTTCTCAACCAACGTCGTAAGATATCGACGCTTCTTGGAATCGATCAACAGCACTTTGTCGCCGTAAGCAAAAATTCGATTCATCTTGCTCTCCTTGACTGTCGACGACTCTTATAGATCTTCCAAACAACTACGACCCACCATGCGAACAACCACTTGCCGCTGTACCTACCCAGCAAGCGGGCAATTACAAGAGACCGGAGCCCCTGATGGCGCAATGCTGGCTGTGAGCGAACCAATTGTGCCGAACTCTTCAACTACGACCCGTGCTGCGACGTTTCCGTCCACTCCTGCGACCTAGCAAGTATGAGACGAGAATGATGACGGCTGCGCCAATCGAAATGCCAGTTGTGATCGCGGCCTTCTTGTCATTGACCTTGCCTTGCAGCTCATCCTGAACAAGCTTCAGTCTTGACTCAACGTGGTCTCGGGTAATGCGTTCATTACTCATCAGACACTCCTCGATTTGCGATGCAGGCTGGGCTTACGGATTCGCGCCTTCGATGACAGCACTAGCGCGACACTGACGACAACAACAATCAAATACGGAATCCATGTCTTTCCGTCACTGGCAGTGAACAGCTCTGATTGAACAAGTCGCAGCAAACCAACCATGAGGAAAGTGACACCCAAAATAAGGGCGACGGCACCAAGCGCTGCCCATGCCATCCATCGACCAGCGCCACGAATTGGGTCGAGAGTTTCTTGCTTGACATAGTCGCGAAGGAGGTCGTACATCTCTCCTAGCGATGGCGCTTTGGCAGCGCGCTTGCGGTCCAGTGGCGAAACATTCACCATTCCATTCAACCAGTGGACTCGAGAGATTTCACCTACAAGCCTGTCTGGACCACCTTGTAAAGCCCTATGGTTACGGCGAAATCTCGGAAGAAGAAGGCGAACTGGAAAATGTTGCAAGCGCTTCTGCCAATGCAGACCAGATTGGTCGATAAGTGCTTTGGTTAGAGACGCCAGAGCCATTCAAAATCAAGGTGAATGTGCTCGCTAATTCGGCGTCATAGGTGACGAAACCAGCTAAACCCTTTACTCCTGTCAATGTGCCAGTCTTTCCGCGAAGCCTCTGTGTAACCGTTCCTTCGGTGAAGAGATCTCCCAACGTGCCTGTGCGGCCCGCTACTGCCAACCCTGTACCGAGCGAGCCAAATCCACCATCGCGCAACAACAGCGATTGAATCGTCGAACACATGACACGGTTGCCACGGTCTAGACCAGAACCGTCATTAATCGTGAGCCCATCCGTAGGAATTCCCATTTCCGTAAACTTGGTGATCATTGCCTGCGCCCCAGCAAGACGAGTGCCCTGTTGCACAGAACTGAAGCCAATCTCCTTCAATACAAGTTCAGCCGTGTTGTTATCACTGTTCGTAAGCATTTCGGCTAACACGTCCGGTAATGCGCGCGACGAAATCTCGGCGATAACTGGAATATCCGAAGATGCCACGCCTACCGATGCCGCTCCAGAAACGTTTACCCCTTTCGCAATCAAGATGTTGGTGAACTCTTGAGCTGCAGCTAACGCTGGGTTGTCGGGCTTAATCGGATTTCCTGTGACAACGCCGTCGTTGATCATCAATGCACCAAGCGGACCGACTTCAGTCATTCTGATACCTAATCCCAAAGTGGGAGTGAAGCGTTCGCTGTCATAACGTGATTCATCGCCTATCACTGAACCCGAAATCGATTTCACTCCAGTCGCAATGAGTGCATCGGCCAAGGCTTCAATACTCGTGCCATTAAAAGTTGGCAGCGGCTCGATCGTCGGATATTGCGCACTGACCAACACAGGATCGCCACCACCAACTAAATACAAATCACCGGAAATAGTGCCGCCATCTTGTATCCCCTGAACTTTTGTCTTATAGGTAAATTCAGGGCCCAGAACTTCTAGAGCAACGGAAGCAACGAGCACTTTCATTGTGCTTGCTGGTATTACAGGCAAATTTGGGCGTAGGGCCATGATTTGCTGCCCCTCAACATCCACAACGAGACACGATTCAGCGTTGATCAATCGCTCTAGCCGAGCCAAACTGCGACGTAACGAACCAATTCGTTTTTCGCTCGAAAGGGTGACTGGTGCCCGTCTCGCGGAAATTATGGACGCAGATAATTCAGGAATGTCACGAACAACGCTTTGTGCAGATACCGATTCGGCAATATTGTCAACTGTTTTCCAAGCCGCGCCCAACGCTGCGCCAACTACAAGCGTCAACGTGCCGAGAAGCGTAAAGACCACTCTGGGCGAACCAACTTTGACTTTGTGCTTCGCACGCTTGATGCTCGTTGAATCTTCCAGGAAATTATCGCTCATCACGAAACAGATGCTCGATAATTGGAGTACTTAACCATTTGCGCGAGTGCATAAGCCGCACGCGAACCAGATGCGTAACACAGGCGACCTGTGTCTCGAACTGTTGCCGGACCAGGGTTCGAAGGGTCTGCTACGGCCAATTCTGTTGCTATTAATACAGGTTTCAAATATTTTTGCGAAGCCTCGTGTGCCGCAATTGCATAACGCTCATCCTGGCGATTGTGATATTGCACAATTCGTTCTAAACCGAAATCGGGATAAAAGGATCCTTCTCTCATCAGTCGAGCTTGGTTGCTCTGAATTCCGATACCTAAGAAAATAACTGCATCAACCTGATCGTGTCCAGTGACGATGTCCATTATCTGGGGAATGGTGTCGCGAGTCTCGCCACCGGCGCAGTCGATTGGGTTATTCCTGCTCCATCGAGGCGGCAACAAATCTCCCAATTGCGCCATTAGATCATCGGGAAGATCAACCAAGTCGAGTACACCGTCCCGCGCGATTGCATCGGCAGTGACCACTCCCCAACCGCCAACTGTGGTCAGTACGACTACCCGATTGCCACGTGGTAACGGCTGTGTGGAAAATGAAGCCGCTACGTCAAATGCTCGTTCAATGTCGTCGACGCGAATAGCACCTGTGGCGCGGCACACTCCATCGAATACCTTGTCGTCGCTCGCCAAAGCTCCCGTATGGCTTGAGGCGGCCTTACTACCCGCAGTGGTCGCTCCGCCCTTGACAACAACAAGTGGTTTGCGCTCAGACATCTTCGTCATTGCCGATTTGAGGCGGTCGCCGTTCGACACATGTTCTATGTATGCCAAACCCACTCGTGTGCTGTCATCGGTGGTGTACCAATCCAAATAGTCTTCAACGCGCACCTGAGCCGCATTACCAGCAGACACGGCTCTTGCTATGCCTACTCCTGTTTGGCGCGAGTAGTTCAGAAAACTCGAGACGAAATTGCCACTCTGGCTTGCCACCGAGATCCCTCCGGATGGCGGGTATGGCGCAACAATCTGACAACATAACGATCGAGGTGTGCTTACGACGCCTTGTCCGTTTGGTCCAGCAATAAGAATGTCAAGTGAATTGGCAAGTGAAACAAGCCCTTGCTCTGCGTGTTCCCCTGCCTCGCCCGACTCTCGATAACCGGCTGACGAGATAAAAACGCTGGAAATTCCTTTTTCGGAACATTGCCGCAATAAATCCTCATTCGCTGCTGCGGGTGTGCAGAAGAAAGCAAGATCTGCACTTCCTGTCGGTAAATCATCAAGAGATTTCAGCGTTTGTACCCCGAGAACTTCTTCGCCTTGCAAGTTGGTTGCAAAAATGCTTCCTTTGTACTCGTTCGCCAACAAGTTGTGCAGGGAAACGAAACCAAATTTGCCTGGGTGGCTAGACGCTCCAACGATCACAACACCATTGGGATTAAACAAGGCGTCAAAATGCCGATTAGAGCGTGCTACGGGATGTTGATCCTCGAAGGACTTCGTCGAGGATCGAACTTTATGTAATTCCACAAGTGCATCAACTGCGACCAACTCGCCAGACGCGGTCACGATGAGAGGATTGATGTCTATGGAATAGATGTCTGGGTTCGCATCGCATGCAGCACTCAAACCGTTGAGAACTGACAGAACACTCCGAGCATCAAGTGCAGCCTCGCCCCGAAATTCTCCCAACATTTTTTGATGCCGGAGCGATTTCATCATCGACAGAGCGTCTCGTTCTTTAAGCGGTAACGGACTTAGAGCGACATCGTCAATCGCCTCGGCTAGCACGCCTCCAACGCCAAGCACGGCCATACGACCAAACTGAGGATCGGTGATCACGCCTGCGATGAACTCTCGATTACCGGAAACCATTTGTGCAACTAAGAATGAAACCTGGCCATCGGCGGCGGTCACACGTCCAAGCAAATCGTTACAGGCGTTTCTGACAGCTTCTTCATCTGCCAACCGGAGCCGAACGAGACCCCTTTCGGTTTTGTGGGCGATGGTGTCGCCTGAGACTTTGACCACAACTGGGTAACCGATGCTGTTTGCTGCAGCACATGCGTCGTCAATGGTGAGAGCAATTCGTTCAACCGCAAATGGCAAGCCAAATGGACTCAGAAGACGCTTAGACGCCTCTTCGGAAAGTGTTTCGGTCGATGGCACAAAGACCAACATTAGTCCCTGATGGACTCGTGGAGACTTGAACGACGAACTACTGTTTTGTCGTGCACATCGTTTCTGCCCTGTTCATTGACTCCTTCGAAATGCGCCAAGTCGATGGCCCAGCCACGCGTATTGATCTCACCGGAGTTCATTTTTCGTTGGCGGCACCATCGCCAGTTCCCGTCACCATCGAACCGCATCTCATGGGACTGATTTACTGCCCGCCTGAAGATTCGGGCAAAGGGGTTTTCGAGGTGGTATTCCGTTCAGGATTGGATCCGGATAGCACCGAATTGGCCCGAAATGTCAGCCCATTCACCGTCGAGCCTGGCAAGTTCACGTATCGGCTTGTTCGAGGCTCGCTGGAAATGACCAGTTACGGGTCGATCTTTGCCCACTGCCGGATAGGGCTGGGTAGCTGGATGATCGTCCCTTTAACCTTGCTTCCGCCAAAGCAGTAGCCAGAACTACAGTCTCGGCGTGCCTTCTTCCGAAAAACTCCCAGCTGCGACCGATGCAGCAGTCGTAGCGATTACACGTGGTCTTGCCATGGACGCACCATTGGCCGCTAAGAGCGGGCATCAAGGAACTGCGATGGCGCTAGCGCCCCTTGCTCATGTTTTGTTTTCTCGCATTCTTAGACATCATCCCGGTGATTCATCTTGGCGCAACCGTGATCGATTCATCTTGTCGGGTGGACACGCATCCATCTTGCAATACGCGATGCTCTTTATGTACGGATACGGTCTCGAGATTTCTGACTTACAAGCATTTCGTCAACTCGGCTCTCAGACACCTGGGCATCCTGAGGTTGGACACACGAATGGCATCGAGGTAACTACTGGGCCGTTAGGTCAAGGCTTTGCGAATGCTGTTGGTATGGCAATTGCCGAGCGCAATCTTCGCGCTCGATTCGGAGCGGATGTGTGCGATCACCACACATATGTGATTGCCGGAGACGGTTGCCTTATGGAAGGCGTTTCACATGAGGCAGCATCACTAGCGGGACATTTAGGGCTGGATCACCTTGTGTGCGTTTTTGACGACAACAAAATCACCATTGACGGAAGCACATCGCTCACGTGTTCGGATGACGTTGCGATGCGATTCCGCTCTTATGGTTGGAACGTCATCGAAGCGGGCGAAATTGGCGAGGATCTAGACGCGCTCGAGAACATGCTTACTCAGGCCAAAGAACACGTTGGTCAACCCACTTTGTGTATTTTGCGAACCCATATTGGCTTTCCTTCACCAGATTTGACCGACAGTCACGAGGCCCACGGCAACCCCTTTACCGCAGAGCTGACTGCGAGAACCAAAGAAGTCATGGGCATTCCAAACGAACCATTTTGGGCGCCAACCGACGTGGTGAAATCTGTACGAGAGTTTGCCTTTAGTCGTGGTTCGGAATTGGCAAATCAAGATCGTGCACAATCTGCTCAATCGCCCTTACTTTCGGCATATGACGCCTGCTGGCAACAACCGGATCAAGAATCGGTGCGAGGGTTACTTCCCTCTTTTGACAGTCAGAGCAATTTCGCCACTCGACAATCCATCCAAAAAGTCATCGAGGCATCCGTCTCAGCTGTTCCGGGTTTGCTCATTGGTTCCGCAGATTTGACGGGAAACACTGGCGTGAAAGTTGGTGGACAATCGCCGCATACGAAGAACGCACCGGAAGGACGCCAAATTTACTTTGGTATTCGCGAACATGCAATGGGTAGTGCGCTCGTGGGCATGGCCCTGCACGGCGGTGTAGTGCCTGTTGGTGGAACATTTTTTGTTTTTGCCGATTACATGCGCCCAGCAATTCGTTTGGCTGCTTTATCCAAGGCGCGTTGCATATTTGTCTTTTCTCATGATTCGGTCGGCGTTGGCGAGGACGGGCCGACACACCAACCGGTGGAGCATCTTGCTTCACTGCGTTCAATACCCGGCCTTCAAGTAATTCGTCCTGCCGACTCCAATGAAACTTCAAACGCCTGGCTAGCAGCGCTCGAGTTCGACGGACCAACAGCACTTATTTTGAGCAGACAAAATTTGCCATTGCTGACGGACGGTACTGCCGTTGTACATGGAGCGGCAGAAATTTGGCGGAGTGGAGCTTCGCCTGTTGCAACACTGATTGGAACCGGCAGTGAAGTCTCGTTATGCGTCTCGGCAAGCATGAAGCTCCAAGAAGCCGGCATTGAAACAAGGGTTGTTTCGATGCCATCCTGGGAGCGT
>CAINLH010000094.1 GCA_903850275.1 uncultured Acidimicrobium sp. | reverse complement strand
TAACCGACGCGAGAGGAACATGATGAGCGCAACAACAAGCGGAAACACCAAGTAAAACTGCTCCTCCAGCGAAAGCGACCACGTGTGCAAGAAGTACGACGCCGACTTCTCGGGGTCGAAGTACCCACCGACACCAGAGAAGTAATGGAAGTTTGCAAAAAACCCAAGCGCAGAAAATGCCTGCCTGGCAACAGATTCGTGTGCAACAAACGGCCCGAACACCCAGAACAACAGCATTGACACTGCAAGCATCGCCAACAACGGAAGAAACAAACGCCGCACGCGCCGCACATAAAACTTCGGAATGCTGATGGTGCCCGTACGCTCGCCCTCGCGCAACAACGTTGCACAAATCACGTAACCCGAAATGACCAGGAACATGTCGACACCCAAGAAGCCAGAGCGAATGGGCAACCCTGCGTGATAGGCAATGACAGCAAGCACCGCAACAGCACGCAGCACCTGCACGTCGCTGCGATGATGCGACGGTTGATTCATGTTCTCAAGGAGTTCTAGAACAGCGCGTCGACAAATTCGATGGGGTTAAACGCCACCAAGTCGGTAATGGTTTCGCCAAGCCCCACCAACTTGATGGGGATACCCAACTCGGTCTCGATTGCAAAGACAATGCCGCCCTTTGCCGAGCCGTCCAGTTTGGTGAGCACCACCCCGGTCACTTGCGTGGCCTCGGCAAACACCCGCGCCTGGCTCAAACCGTTTTGCCCGGTTGTCGCATCAATCACCAACAACACTTCGGTCACTGTGCCCGCGCCCTTTTCGGCAACGCGGCGAACCTTGCGCAACTCTTCCATCAAGTTGGTGTTGCTCTGCAACCGGCCCGCTGTGTCGGCCAGCACCAAGTCGATGTTGCGCGCGTTTGCTGCTTGCACCGCATCAAAGATAACTGACGATGGGTCGCCGCCTTCTGCGCCACGAATGATTTCGGCACCCGAGCGCTCGGCCCATGTTGCCAGCTGCTCGCCTGCTGCTGCACGGAAGGTGTCGCCCGCTGCCATCATCACTGTTCGGCCAAGTGCGGTTTGTTGCGCCGAAATCTTTCCGATGCTTGTTGTCTTGCCCGCGCCGTTAACGCCAACCATCAGCCAAATGTTTGGGCCCTCGATGGTTGCATCAAAACGCAGTTCACGATCGGTGGAAACCAAGTGCGCGCTCATGTCTTGGCGCAACGCATCGATCAGTTGCTGCGGCGACACAATCTCTTTGCTCTTCACCCTGGCACGCAACGGTTGCATCAACTCTTGGGCCACGCGCACGCCAACATCGGCCCGCAACAGTGCCTCTTCCAGCTCGTCCCACGTGGTGTCGGAAATCTCGCTGCGCGTAAGCACCGACGTAACGGCGCCACCAAATGCGCTTCGCGCTTTAGACAACCTGTCTCGAACACTTGCCTTCTCTACGACAGCGACTACTTCGGTTACTGCGACTTCTTCGACAACGGCGGCTTTAGCAATCGGCGTGGCGCGCTGCACCACTGGCGCGGCCGGCTTGCGGCGATTCAGCCAAACAACGCCGAAGCCAAAGACCAGGACAACAACGGCCAACACCAAAAAGATGATGGGGAGCGAAATGTTGTTCATTGCTTCTCCACGCTAGGCGGAGGCTTTGCTCGCGCGCTCGACAATCACGCGCGACGAACCGCCCGGCTGCATTGTCACACCAAGCAGGCAGTCGCCCGCTTCCATGGTGCGCTTCTGGTGGCTGACGATGAGTAACTGCGCGTCTTGACGGAATTCGCTCACAAGGCTGAGGAATCGGTGCAAGTTCACGTCGTCGAGTGCGGCTTCCACTTCGTCCATTACATAGAACGGTGAAGGGCGGCTGCGGAACACTGCGAAAAGGAATGCAAGTGCAACGAGCGAACGCTCGCCACCCGACAACAGCGACAACTTCTTCACGTTCTTGCCGCTTGGCTTGGCCTCTACTTCAATGCCGGTGTTCAGCAAGTCGTTTGGCATGGTCAGCGTCAGTTTGCCCTGGCCGCCAGGGAACAACATGCCGAACAACTTCTCGAAGTTGTCGCTCACGTCGCTGAATGCGGAAGCAAACGTTGTCTGAATTTCCATGTCTACTTGCTTGATTACCTTGATCAATTCGCGGCGCGTGTTCTTCACGTCTTCCAACTGCTCTTCCAAGAACGTGTGGCGCTTCTGCAACTCGTCGTATTCCTCGAGAGCCAACGGGTTGATTGGGCCCATCAAGCGAAGCTCGCGCTCCAACTCGCGCACGCGCGAAATAGGCGAAACGTTTTCTGGCAACTCGGGCATCGGCGTATCGATTGCTGCTTGTGGTTCGCACGAGTGGTCGCGGCGCAGCGCCTCCACCGTTCCCTCGAGGCGCATCTTTACTTCGGCCTCTTCTACTTCGATACGGCGGTTTCTTTCGCGACGCTCCTCGAGGCCTTGCTCGTTGGTGGTGCGCTCTTTGCGTGCCTCGTCCAAGCGCTGCGAGATTGCGCGCACCTCATCACTTTGCCTGCGGCGCACTTCTTGCAACTCGGCCTGGCGTGCATCCAACAACCTTGCGTTGTCTGCTGCCACCTTCGTCAGTCGGTTCAGTGCAGTGAGGCTTGCTTCAACCTTGGTGCGTCGCTCGGCTGCAACAACGCGGGCCTCGACGTCGGCGTTTAGGCGGGCTTCAACATCGGCAAGGCGCGACTCTAGGAATTGTCGGCGCTCTTGCAAGCCTGCAGTCTTTACTTCTAGGTCGTTGCGCAATACCGACAACAAACCCTGCAACTCGGCTTGCACCGAACGCAGCGCGTCGTATGCGCTGGAAAGCTTTTGGTTGTTCTGCAACGCCGATGCACGGTGACGCTCGAGCAACGTGAGCGAAGAGGCATGCGCGTCGCGTGTTTGCGACATGCGTGTGCGTGCTGCTTGCAAATCTGCCTGTGTGCGCTTCAACGCGTCGGCCGCGCGCTCGGCACGCAGTTGCGCCTCTTCCAACGCAGCAGCAGTTACGCCGCTTGCGCCGATGCGCAGGCCAGAGGATGCAAACTTGTCGCCCTCGCCCGTAATCACCACTGCTTCTGGGTGCGCAAGTGCAGCATCCACTGCATCAGCCCACGACTGAACGAACACCACCCTGCTTAGCAACACGTCGAGCAAACGGTTCACTTGTGTTTCGTGCTCGCCCGCCTTTGCTCGCACGCTCGTGCGCAGGCTTGAACCGTTATTGATCGTTGGCGTGGAAGGCACAGTGGTAATCGCGTTCAGCGCAAGCACCGCACCAACCCGGCCGCTTTGTCGCAACTCT
>CAINLH010000093.1 GCA_903850275.1 uncultured Acidimicrobium sp. | reverse complement strand
GCATCACGCTCGGTGTTGGTTTCTTCGCACAGAAATTCGAAGTTGTCGGACATGGGAACAGTGAGTAATTCCTTTACTCGTGTTTTGTGAACGAATGATCGGTACTCGGAGTCGCGAACCAAATTGGAGGCGACTTTCGCCGGGCGCTTGACTATTGGATAAGTGCGGATAAGCACCCATGCATTGGAGACGGTGTCCACGATTGCATCGTTAAACCCACCAACGTTGATTCGGCCTCGGCGGCTGGCAATTGCGATGAGTGGAGGCAGGATGCGCTGCAGCACGATTCGCGTGGCCAAGTCGTCGTCAGCGGCTCGAATGACCAGCTGGAGCAGGTATTGATCGCCCTCGGAGTCCTTCGGTGGGCGGCTGTAGCCAGATCGGTACAAGACTTCATCAAGGTGTTTAATGCGCGGCCCGGGAAGCCCCCAACTGTTGACTTTGCGCAGTGCGGTTTGATCGCATTGCATCGTTGTCCATTCGTTTACGAGGTTTCGCACAAGCGGAGACGAACCTGATGGGTGAATGAGCGTGGGTGTTTGCAGTGTTGAAGTGGTCATGCCATGCATGATCCAGATGCGAAACACCCAAATGGTCACCGACGGCATCACCCGAAGTCTCACCAGGCAGGAATCACTGCGTAGATTAAGGACATATGAGAATTGTTTTACCGTCGGGAACACCAGCCGAAATTGATCAATCTGCAGTAAACCCAAGCATGGGATTGGTGATCATCCCCGATATTTTTGGGCTCAGGCCCCTGTTCGAAGAAATGGTTGCCAGATTCGCTCAAGAGTGGAATATGGCAGTTATTGCATTTGAGCCATTTCCTGGTCGCACCTTTTCTGATGATGTTGCCGAGCGGTTTGCGGCAATGTCGCAACTGGATGATGACGCCATAATGCGCGATGCGATGCAAGCGGCCGATGCGCTGGGTGTGGAGCGAGTGGGTTTAATCGGTTACTGCATGGGCGGCATGTACTGCCATAAGGCAGCGCAGCATGAAAGATTTGCGCGTATCGCGTCGTTTTACGGAATGATTCACGTTCCCTCCGACTGGGCCGGGCCAAAACAGGCAGAACCGATTTCGTGTTTGAAAGCAGGTAACGCCGACCGAGTTCTGGCGATTATCGGTTCGCAAGACCCGTATACGCCACCTACGCAAGTAAACGAGTTGCGTGACGCGGGAGTAACAGTTGTTGAATACGAAGAAGCTGCGCATGGCTTTGCTCACGACTCGTCTCGTCCCGCACATAGAGCCGAAGATGCGGCAGATGCGTTTTCACGAACGCATCGTTGGTTACTTAGCTAGATCGAACTTCCATGCGGTCGCGCATCTTGATGTGATAACGACGATCCTGTTGTTCGAGCCAACCTAAGCGAATGAAACTAGCGATGGCTTTGTTGACACGCTCTCGCGAGGCTCCAACCATGCCGGCTAGTTCTTCCTGAGTGACAGGCAATACAAATTCGTTGTTGCCGCCAGAAAGCTCAAGCAATCTTTTTGCAGTGCGGCCGGTTACGTCAAGGAAAACGCTGTCGGCCAACACTTCGTCCATGGTGCGCAAGCGTGCAGCAAGCAGTGTGATTACTCCCCACAACATGTC
>CAINLH010000092.1 GCA_903850275.1 uncultured Acidimicrobium sp. | reverse complement strand
GGGGTCCTGACCATCGGGGATGAGCGTGGTCACTGTTGCGGCATCGCCAACAAGCTGTTCCACGATGTTGCCAAGTACGGAGTAGGTGACTACAACGGTTGGCAGTTCTGATTTCTCATCCGGCAATGCGCTGCTAGAGGAGCATGCGGAAACGGCGAGCAACACCGGACAGATCCCAAAAAGAACTCTGGGAATGATTCTCATATTGCCACTCTAGCAATAATGAGAATGATTCCCACCTTCAGGCGTGGCCGCCAAATGGGGTGTTATGCAGGAAGTAAGGCAGTCAGTAGCACGGTGAGTTCATCCATTGCAATTTCACCGCTCATGCGCTTCACCACTTTGCCGCTGCCATCGATCAACACGAAATATGGGTAGCCACCCAAGCCGAAGGCATCACCTGCGGTCGTGTCTTTCGAGTCGGCAATGACTGGCCACAACGCAGGAAACTGTTCGCGTGCCAACCACTCGGATGGTGGGTAGTTGGGGTTTGCTGGGTCGGTGCCCGTTGCGATTGCAATGATGTCAATTCCTGATGGAGTCTTTCCAGCCTTGTTCCACTCCACGAGCAATGGAACTTCTCGTTGACAGTGAGGACACCAGTGTGCAAGGAACACGAGCATCATCGGAGTGCCGGTGGACTCGGTGGTGATGGTGTTGCCAGTGAAACCTTTGCCAGTGAGTACTGGTGCAGTCATGCCAATAGCTGGGTCGTTCTGTTCCGACTCGTTGTAAGCAGGAAGCACGTCACCTTTAACCGAGACAGCTCCCATCTCTGTGAGGCCATCGGACGAAGTGCTGTCGCTTCCAGAAGTGGTGATGGCAACTACTGCCGCAGCACCAACGATGATGGCGATTATCGCTCCGACAATCCAGCCCTTATTGGCAGAACCGCTCGACTTCTTTTTAGCTGGGTTATTCATTATTGCTCCGTAGGTTGTGTTGGAAGGGTTGTGAAAACTATGACTGCGATAAATGCTGTGAGCGCCATGAATGGAAGTGTGACAAAACCGAACAGCTCGAACCAAACAAACTCGCACGGAACGTCAACATCGCAGACTCCCGATTCGAGATTTGGAAAACGCTCCAGTAGCCAATGGTATGAAGCAATAACCGTGCCGATGGCTGCAAGCGGAACTGCGTAATACTTCACTTTCCAGTCTTTGCGAAGCGCTGCAATGATCAGAATGATGGCAAGCGGATACATCATGGTGCGTTGAAACCAGCACAGTCGGCACGGCTTGTAGTTAACAATCTCGGAAAAATACAGGCTTCCAAGTAGGCATGTGGTGGTAACTGCGGCTGCAAGCGGAAGCGCAAACGGCCGAAAAGCGGCAATGGTGCTGGCGGCCCACGTTTGTGACCCAGCAAGCAGGCGCGCCACCAAAACAACGACTGTTCCGGCCAGCAACGCAACACTGAGCATTGCGAAGAACAGTTCGAATGTTTCGTTATTCATGGGTGCGTTCAGTGTAAAGCGCATTCTTGTAGGCAACTCGTCATCCAATAAGGCACGGAATCCCTGCCAGATAAGGGCAGAATGGAGGTGTGACAACTCTTAAAGATCGCATCAAGTCGGATATCACCGAAGCCATGAAGGCCCGCGAAGAGGCGAAATTATCGACTCTGCGAATGGTGCTGTCGGCGCTGCAAAACGCCGAAGTCGCAGGTGATGAGGCAATCGTGCTGACAGACGACCAAGCCATTGCCGTACTTCGTTCCGAAGCAAAGAAGCGTGCGGAGAGTGCACAGATTTATGCCGATGCTGGCCGCACAGACGCAGCAACTAAAGAGCGAGCAGAGCAAGCAATCATCGAGGCTTATTTGCCGGCAGCGATGTCCGATGAGGATGTAGCGAAAATTGTCGCCGAAGAAGTTGCCAATGCGGCAGCGGCCGGTGCGACGGGCGGCAAAGCAATGGGTGCGGTCGTAAAAGCAGTTCGCGAGCGAGTTGGTGCAAGCGCCGATGGCGGCAAAATTGCTGCGCTCGTCAAGTCGGCGCTTGGCTAATCAATAATGACTGAGCCATTGCTTCGTTGTGCGACGCAACGAGACATAGAGGGCATTGCCAATTTGTTGTCTTCGGTTTTTTTGTACGACGGCATTCCAATTGTTCAGACCGCAGAAGAGATTGAAGAAGAGTTTGTTGCACCACACTGCACCATCGAACATGACGTAATGGTGGTGGAGTGTGAAGGATCTCTTGCCGGAGTGGCATACACGTACTTTCTTCCCTCAGAGACAAAAGAAGAGCGCTGCTACATCTTCGGCGGTGTGTTGCCCCAGTTTCGTGGTCGTGGGTTTGGATCGATGCTGATGGATTGGGCAACAAAGCATGCGGAGGACTTACTGAACTCCACAGGCCGCACCTTGCCCAAGTTCATTCGCGCAGACGTAAGTCAACAAAATGAGTCCGCTGCTCGTCTGTTTGCAAAAATGGGTATGCGCGCAGTGAGATATGAGGAAGACCTGATTCGCTCGCTAGAAAACATTCCAGAAATTCGCGTGCCTTCCGAATACACCATCACTACGTGGGACATGGCACGAAATGAAGAGGCTAGAACGGTGAAGAATCTGGCATTCGACGATCATTGGGGTTCGACGCCCACGAGTAGCGAGATGTGGCTTCAGTTAACCCAAGGTTCAACAGCACGCATCGGTCACTCGTTTTTTGCACTGAATCAAAAAAACGAGATCGTTGGTCTTCTGCTGACGCATCGCTTCGAGTCGGACGACGAACTTCTGGGCATGAAAATCGGCTGGATTGACAAACTGGCCACCCTTGCCGAACACCGAAAACAATCAATCGGTAAGAATCTGCTGCGACATGCGTTGAGTTCGTACTTGAGCGATGGCCTTACGCACGCGGCACTAACAGTGGATACGCAAAATCCAACGGGTGCCTATGGATTGTATGAATCAATCGGATTCAGCTTTTTTCGAGGAAAGGTCACCTTCGAGCTTTTCACTGCGCAAACGATCTAAGGGCATCCGAAGCCATGCAGGTTGGCACATTCTCGGCATAGCCATGCGGGGCCATCTGGCGTATTCCAGCGTGTGGCGAGTGGCGATGAACACGATTCGCAAGGTGGATTGTCTTGCTTGGTGCCCTCGATAGGAATCGAACCTACGACCTGCGGTTCCGGAAACCGACGCTCTATCCACTGAGCTACGAGGGCCACGCAGTGAAGGTTAGCGGCGAGCAGTTGTGCGCTTTTCTTTAAGTAGTCGTTGGAATCGGTGGCGGTCGGCAACAATAGAAGAACCATGGCTGATCCAGTTCTCACCGTTGCGGAGCGTTTGCGACCAACCTTCGCCAAGATTGCGGGTGGGCAAGAAAGCGACCCGGTGGTTCGTAGGAGTGACCGTGCCGATGCGCAAGTGAACGGCTCGCTTGCACTTGCCAAAGTGTTGGGCAAAACCCCTCGAGAAGTTGCGCAGATGGTGTTGGATGCCGCAGACCTTTCTGCTGTGTGCAGCGCCACCGAGATTGCAGGCCCTGGGTTTATCAACATCACATTTTCAAATTCGTTTCTGGCCAGCGAGCTTGCGGTTGCCGCGGCCGATACGCGATTGGGCGTCCGACTGAGCCCAGCTCCGGAAGTAGTCGATATCGATTATTCGGCACCAAACGTGGCAAAAGAAATGCACGTGGGTCATTTGCGATCGACAGTGATTGGCGATGCGTTGGTGCGGATGCTTGAGTTTGTAGGCCATCGAGTGATTCGTGAGAACCACATTGGAGACTGGGGAACGCCTTTCGGAATGTTGATTGAGCACCTGATTGATTTAGGTGAAGCCGAAGCCGCAAATGAACTCTCGGTGGGGGACTTGGATTCGTTTTATCGGCAGGCAAGAACCAAATTTGATGCAAGTGACGAATTTAAAGAGCGGGCTCGCGCACGAGTAGTTCTATTGCAAGGTGGCGATGACGAAACGTTGCGTATGTGGAAATTGCTGGTGGGCGAGAGCACCAGGTACTTCGATCGCGTCTATCGGGTGTTGGATGTCTTGCTGACATCTGAGGACATCATGGGAGAAAGTGCATACAACCACCTTCTAGCCGAGGTTGTGGAGCGTTTGAAGAAGTCGGGAATGTTGCAGACAAGCGACGGCGCCGAAGTGGTGTTCGTGGATGGTTTTGTAAATCGTGACAACGAGCCGCTGCCTTTGATCATTCGCAAAACTGATGGCGGCTACAACTACGCCACGAGCGACCTCGCTTGCGTGATAGATCGAGTGGAACGGCTTGGGGCCACACGAATTTTGTATGTCGTTGGAGCACCGCAAGCACAACACCTAGAAATGGTTGGAGTTGTGTCGCGCAAGGCTGGCTGGGTACCTGAAACAACGCAGATGGTGCATGTTGCGTTTGGCAACGTGTTAGGAAACGATCGCAAAATATTGAAGAGTCGAAGCGGAGAAGTAGTGAAGTTGGACGCGCTGCTGACCGAAGCGGTAGAACGCGCAGGCACTTCGGTACGCGAGAAGAATGCCGAGCTGTCGGTGGAACAGCAAAGTGAAATTGCTCGCCAGGTGGGCATTGGTGCAATTAAGTACGCTGACCTATCTACTGACCGAATTAAGGACTACGTCTTTGATTGGGAACGAATGCTGTCGTTCGACGGAAATACTTCTCCGTATTTGCAGTATGCCCATGCACGAATTTGCAGCATATTCCGCAAAGCCCAGATCGAGAGGCAGTCGGTTCGTTCTGTCACTCCAACGCTTGAACACGATGCCGAACGGGCGCTTGCGCTTCGGCTATTGCAGTTTGATACTGCGGTTTGGGACACGCTAGATAAATACAGCCCCCATCGTTTGTGCACCTATTTATATGACTTGGCAAGCGAGTTCAGCAGTTTCTACGAGCACTGCCCTGTGCTTCGTGCGGAAAGTGAGGCGCAAAAGATGAGCAGATTGGCATTGTGCGATTTCACTGCGCGTGTAATGGAACGCGGTCTTTCTTTATTGGGCATTGAAGCACCGGAGCAAATGTGAGCGCGATAGCAAAACACTTATTGCCAGACACAGCCGTTATCGGCGCCGATGGAGTGATGAGCATTGGCGGTTGCTCGCTTCTTGATGTAGCCAAACAATTTGGGACACCAGTGTTCGTTTATGACGAAGAGCATTTGCGTGCTCGCTGCCACGAAGCGGTTGCAGCTTTTGGCGAACAGCGCGTGATTTATGCGACTAAGGCATTTTTTACAACGGCAATGGCAAAGCTTGCCCACGATGAAGGTTTGTTGCTTGATGTTGCCACGGGTGGGGAACTGTTCGTTGCGCTACACGCTGGTGTTCCGGCAAGCAGTTGCGTGCTGCACGGAAACAACAAGAGCATTGACGAACTAAGAATGGCGATTGAAGCAGGTGTTCGTCACATCGTTGTCGACAATTTCGACGAGTTGGACAAGTTGGATGCGCTGCATGCACAGGGGCTTCCTGCTCCGCGAGTGCAGTTGCGAATTACGCCAGGCGTTTCGGTTCACACACACGAATACATCGCCACTGGCCAGAACGACTCGAAGTTCGGTTTCAACTTGGGCAATGGCGATGCACACAAAGCGGCTGCTCGTGCGCGAGCCTCGGCTTCGGTTGATTTTGTCGGAGTGCATTGCCATATTGGCTCAAATGTTTTTGCAGTAGAAAACTTCACGCATGCGGCAAAAATCATGGTTGATTTGGCTAACGAACTTGAGGTGGACGAGTTAACACTCGGCGGCGGCTTGGGTGTTGCCTACGTAGAAGGCGAGCATGCCTCCAGCATCACCGAATGGTCGGTTCATTTATTGGCAGCGACGCAACAACTGCGCCGCACCACGAAAGTATTTGTCGAGCCGGGCAGATCGATTGTGGCTTCCGCTGCAGTCACGCTGTATCAAGTGGGCACGATCAAGCCAATACCCGGAGTGCGCACGTATGTTTCGGTGGATGGGGGAATGAGCGACAACCCGCGTCCGGTGATGTACGGAAGTGGATACGAGGCGTTCATGCCGGCAAGAGCAAATGCCGATCGAACCGAAGCGATCCGAATGGTTGGCAAACACTGCGAAAGCGGAGATGTCCTCATTAATGAGGCAATGATTCCGTCTGGATTGCAAGTTGGCGACTTGCTTGCAACCCCAGTGACGGGTGCGTACGGCCATTCGATGGGTTCTAACTACAACAAAGTGACGCGCCCACCTGTTGTGTTTGTGCGCAATGGCGAGGCTCGGTTGGTTGTTCGACGCGAGACTTATGAGGACTTGGTCCGCTTGGATATGGCATAAACGCCAATAGCGTGAAGGTATGACAGCACACGTTGTTCGCATCGGCGTGATTGGCCATGGCACTGTTGGCGCCGCCTTCGTAAAGCTGGTGAAACAGCAGTCCGACACCATTGCGGCCCGCAGTGGTGTTCGGTTGGAAATTGCTCGCGTGGCGGTTCGAAACACTGCAGCGCATGCTGGTTCGTTGGCTGCAGATGTACTGACGCAAGATGCAGATTTTGTTGTGAGCGACCCGACGGTTGACTTGGTCGTGGAGTTGATGGGCGGAATCGACGAGGCGCGTGGTTTGATTTTGAAGGCGCTTGCCTCGGGAAAGCCGGTGGTTACGGCGAACAAGGCACTGATTGCCACGCACGGTGCGGAATTGTTTGCTGCAGCAGACAAATCTGGCATCGACTTGTTGTTTGAGGCGGCTGTTTGTGGCGGCATT
>CAINLH010000091.1 GCA_903850275.1 uncultured Acidimicrobium sp. | reverse complement strand
CCCACGACGAATTGGGATTACGTTGGCCACGCGCCGTTGCTCCATTTGATGTGCACGTAGTGATTGCGGGCAAGGACGACGAGGCAATCACTTCGGCCGCAGAAAAACTCTGTGCCGACGTTGAAAAGGCCGGCTTAAAAGCAGTGCTCGATGACCGCAAGGGCGTGTCGCCCGGAGTGAAATTCAAAGACGCCGAACTGATTGGCGTACCAACCATCGTCGTAGCCGGCCGCGGTGTAGCCACGGGCACGTTCGAACTTCGCGATCGCATTGCAGGCACAACAGCCGAGATTTCAATTGCCGAAGCCGCCGACACAGTGATCGCGCTTCGCCACCAGCAATGAGCGTTCAACTCCTGCGCGGAGTAGTGCAACATTACGAATGGGGCGACCAACAAGCGATCCCCAACTTCCTACACACCGAAGCCGATGCACGACCATGGGCCGAATTGTGGTTTGGCACGCATCGCAGCGGCCCGTCTCTGGTGAAGACCCCTTCGGGAAGTCAGCCTCTTTCCAGTTACGCGGGTGAGTTGTCGTTTTTGGTCAAGATCATTGCAGCAGCAAAACCACTCTCGCTACAAACGCACCCAACCGACGAACAAGCTGCTTCCGGATATCAGCAAGAAAATGAGATTGGTATTTCGCTCGACTCCCCTTTGCGCATTTATCGAGATTCGTCGGCGAAACCAGAGCTGCTCATCGCTCTCACACCGTTTGAAGCTATCTGTGGCTTTCGCCCGCTCGACGAAACACTCGAACTCTGCACACGTTTTGGATGGACCGAACTTGCCAGCCACCTGCGCGAGGATGGGCTTGCCGAATGCGTGCGATGGGCGCTGACTACAGGCCCCCACCAGTTGCCCACACAACTTCCAGCATGGGCAGGCCGACTTGCAACGATGTACCCAGGCAACGGCGGAGTTTTGGTGGCGTTGCTGATGCACCACGTGAAACTTGCGCCAGGGCAAGCACTATTCCTTGGAGCGGGCAATGCACATGCGTACCTAGGTGGAACAGGACTCGAAGTGATGTCGGCGTCGGACAATGTGGTGCGCGCTGCATTCACCCGAAAAAATGTCAATGTCGACGAGTTTCTTGCGGTTGCCGCAATCGCCCCTATTGATTCACCGGTTATTGCACCGAGCGAAACAACAACCGGCGTGTGGCAATACCCCGTCTCTACCCCACGATTCGGCGCACAGCGAATTGAAGTAACGGGAACCCATCTGATCAAAGCAACGCATCACGCTGAAATCGTTATTTGCACAAGCGGCGATGCGGGCGCACTTACTCATGGGCAGGCCTGCGTTCTTCGCGAAGGCGAAACCTTGTCACTCACTGGTGAAGCAACGCTGTTTCGCACCTGGGGCACACATTGATCGGAAAACGATTTGCTGCAGCGTGCTGCGCAGTCGTTTTGGTTATTAGCTTTGGTCAGGCAAGCGGAAGTAGTGCCGCAACCGAGCCACGCACACTGCTTGTATTGGGCGACAGCCTGACGTGGGGAGCCGCCTATAAAGGTTTTGGCAATGTGGTGCCGCGGCTACAAGCACTTGGCACGTTCGAAAAAGTAATTGTCGACGGCGTTCACGCGCGCAATATCAGTGGGCCGGCCCGCACCAGCAGAAACGGTGTAAAGACGTACAAGGAATACATCAAAAAAGAAATGGTGCCCGATGCCGTCATCGTCGCGCTCGGCAGCAACGACTTGCAACAATCGCCAAAGGCATCGTTTTACTTACGTGAGATTCGCGAGTTGCTTTCGTTGATAGGCCCGCGCCCTGTTGTTTGGGTAAATGTGTACCGCACCGACTTACCCATCTACCCCAAGCGCTCGGCCACATTCAATGAGGCGCTACTTGTTGCAACCTCCGAATATCCGAACCTGACCATTTTGGATTGGTCTACAGAACTGATCGCAAACCCGAAGTGGCTTGCATTCGACAAGCTGCACTTGCAGCCAGTTGGCTACCGCGCAAGGGCCACTATGTATGTACAAGCGGCTAGCGAATTGTGGAATATCTTGGTCCCACCTCCAACGACTGTGGTTGAGACAACCACAACTATCGCAGGCTAATTACCCGAAATCGTTTTTCTGATCTCGACGATTTTTTCGTTGGAATGATTTGCATCATCACCTTTTTCTTGCAGAAGTGCGTTGCGATCTTTTGTGGCTTCGCGTTCGGCAAGTGCCGTGTCGACACGTGCAATGGCCGCGTCTACCCCGTGCTCGTTGATGTACGTAGCCCAGTCCACCAGCGCCTCGACCATTTCTGATTCGGGAACCACTGCCACATTTCGGCCCTTAACAAACAAGTGCCCACGCTTGTTTCCGGCAGCAATACCCAAATCTGCTTCTCGCGCTTCGCCTGGGCCATTGACAACGCAACCCATCACCGCAATCTGCAGTGGAATCTTTTTGTCCGCAAATGCCAGCTGAGCACGGTTGGCAACTTCGATGACATCGATTTCGGCTCGACCGCAACTTGGGCAGGCAATGAGGTCGACGTTCTTGCGTTCACGCAGACCAAGTGCTTCCAGCAGTTGACGACCAGCACGAGCCTCTTCCACCGGATCGGCCGTGAGGCTGTAACGAATGGTGTCGCCAATGCCTTCGAGCAGCAGCGCCCCAATACCTGCTGTCGCTTTCAACAAACCTCCAGGAAGTGGGCCTGCCTCGGTTACGCCGAGATGCAACGGGTAGTCGGTAACTTCGCTGAGCTGACGATAAGCCTCGACCATCAGCGGGACGTTGGATGCCTTGACCGAGATCTTGATGAGATCAAAATCAACCTCTTGAAAATATGCAATCTCTTGCAAAGCAGATTCGACCATTGCCTCTGCCGTAAGACCACCGTGCTTTTCGTACAAGGCAGGGTCGAGTGAACCGCCGTTTACACCAATGCGAATAGGCACCTTGCGATCGCGGGCCTCGCTTGCAACGGCCTTGATGTGTTCGGGTCGTCGAATGTTGCCGGGGTTCAGCCGCAAACCATGCACACCAGCTTCAAGTGCGGCAAGCGCCATCTTGTATTGGTGATGAATGTCAGCGATGATTGGCACTGGCGAACGTGGAACGATCTGTGCCAGCCCCTCGGCGGCCTCCGCTTCGTTACATGTGCATCGAACAATGTCGCAGCCAGCGGCGGCTAGCGCATAAATCTGTTGCAGCGTGCCTTCGACGTCGGCTGTTTTAGTAATGGTCATCGACTGCACGCTGATTGGCGCGAGCCCGCCTACCGGAACCTTGCCAACATGAATCTGTTTGGTTACGCGGCGCTCGAATGTCATGTTTCTAGTGTGCCACTAGCCAAGGGGTTGCGTGATATCTAGGTACAGACCCGCGAGGAGCAGCAATGCCAATAGGGCAACAACAGATGTGGCGACGGGCACCATCTTGGCCACGTCTGCTCGGTATTCCTTGCCGCGCCGCGAGCGCAAACGCTCGTACGTTGCGATTGCCGCATGACCTCCGTCGAAAGGCAACAACGGAAACATGTTGAACACGCCCACAAAAATATTGATGCTGGCAAGCAGCATTAAAACACCCTTTAACCCTTCTTGCTTGCCTACCTCGCCACCAATCTGGCTTGCACCGACAACGGTGCTTGGCCGGGTCATTGGGTCGGCATTTGATGAAGTTACGTTGCTCACAATATTTACTGGGTTGAGAACGGTGAACACACCCTTCACCGAGTTTGCTGCGTCGACCACCACGTCGGATGCGGCGAAGCCCAAAGACGAGATGAGGTTTTGCTGTACGTAATCCATCGACCAGCTGCCAACACCAAAGTAGGCAACACTTTCATCGACTGGGTTGGCTGCAAGTGTCGCTTGCAGCGCAATGACCTTGTCGCTGCGACGAATTTCCAATTGCACATCCTCGCCAGGGCTGCGCGAGGTAATGGCTTCAACGAGCTGCTCGCGCGTCTTTGTGGCGACACCATTAAATGAGAGCACAACGTCGCCCTCTTGAATGCCAGCAGAAGCCGCAGGTGAATCTGCGGCGGGCGGAAATGAGATCTTCACTTCTCCTGTCTGCGCATACCGACCTGCCGTTACATAAACGCCGAAGAATAAGGCGAACGCAATAACAGCATGCATCAGCGAACCTGCGGTGATCACCAACAACCGCTTTGGGTACGACTGCGATCGATAGGCGCGTGCTTCGTCGGCGGGGTCGCACTCGTCGAGGTTGTTCATACCGACAATGCGTACGAAGGCCCCGAGTGGAAACGCGCGCAGGCCGTACTCGAGTTCGCCGCGTTTGGCGCTCCAGACCCTTGGGCCAAAGCCCATATAGAACTGGGTGACTTTCATTCCACACTTACGTGCGGTAACGAAGTGCCCTACTTCGTGCAGAAAAACAGAGACAATAAGACCAACCACGAACACCAATGTCCATGGATTAGATACACCCAACCAAATGAGAAGACCCACCAGCACAACTGTGCTGAACACTGTCGTGCTTTGCTTACTAGAGCCTTCTGGCCGATCGACGGTGTCGCCACCGGCAACAATTTCATCTCGAAACTTCTTATAGAAATCGCTCAACTGGCTACTACCTTCTCGGCTGCTATTCGCGCCGCTCTATCGGCTTCCAAAATGTCATCGACAACATGTGCGCCTGCACCGTCGTGATGTTGCAACGTTTCTTCGATAATCGACGGAATCTGCGACCACAAAACCCGACCGGCCAGAAACGCTTCGACTGCAACCTCGTTAGCCGCGCTCAGCCATGCTGGCGCTGTGCCACCAATTCGACCCGCTTGGTATGCCAGCGATAAACAGCGAAATGTATCGGTGTCGGGCAATTCGAAATCCAAGCGATTCAATGTTGACCAGTCGATCCCCCCAAATGGAATGCTCGCCCGCTGTGGGTAATCGAGTGCATACGCAATGGGAAGGCGCATGTCGGGCATTGACAGTTGCGCGATTACCGCCCCATCAGTGAACTCGACCATGGAATGCACCACCGACTGCGGATGCACAACCACGTCTATTTTGTCGTACGCGACGCCGAACAACTCGTGCGCCTCGATTACTTCGAGACCCTTGTTCATCAGTGTTGAAGAATCAATGGTGATCTTTGGACCCATCGACCAAGTTGGATGTTTCAACGCGTCTTCAATGCTTACGGTGCGCAACGACTCGGCACTCCTACCCCTGAATGGCCCGCCACTTGCAGTAAGCAGCAATCGTTGTACTTCTTGATGCTGATTACTTGATGAGCGCAGGCATTGATGAATTGCACAATGTTCGCTGTCAACGGGCACGATATGCGCGCCAGGTACTGCGCGCAGTGGCTTCACCACTGGGCCGGCCGCAATG
>CAINLH010000090.1 GCA_903850275.1 uncultured Acidimicrobium sp. | reverse complement strand
GCACAAAGGCATCAAGATAAAAGATTTGCCAAGCGATTACGTGGCGTGGCTTTCCGAAAACCTAGAACCAACGCACTGGATTCGCGCCGTACTTGTCGATATGTAGTTAGATACTGCCTGTGTCCAACAGGTGTTGAAACTTAGCTGCACCAATTACAGGGATCTTCAACTCGGCTGCCTTCGTCACTTTTGATGCACCAGGGTCTTCCCCCACAACAACGCAGTAAGTTTTCGCACTGACCGAACCTGGCGATTTGCAGCCACGATCTTTAATGGCTGCTTCGGCCTCTTCTCGCGTGAAGCCTTCGACACTTCCAGTAACAACCACTGCTTTTCCAACGAGTGTCTGCGGCAGCGTCGATACTTGAACGTTGCCAAAATCAACGCCTGCCTTTTTCAGTTTGGCAATGATGGCCTTATTCGGTTTCTGGCTGCACCAATTGATAATTGACTGCGCGATAGAAGGGCCCACACCGTCGATGGTGCTCAGTTGCTCTTCGGTTGCCAACACAATGTTGTCGAGCGTGCCAAACGTTTTGGCCAACGATTCGGACGCGGCAGGGCCGAGGTGTTTGATGCCAAGCGCCGTGAGCAGTTTAGGGAGTGGCTTCGATTTGGATTTTTCAAGTGCTTGCAGCAAGTTGGTTGCACTCAGTTCGCCGAAGCCCTCTATTTGCAGCAGTTGTTCTTGCGTCAGGCTGTACAAGTCGCCAACGTCCGAAATCAGTTGCAGATCGGAGAGCGCGAACACTGTTTTTTCTCCAAGACCTTCAATGTCCATGCCGCCGCGTGATGCGAAGTGGATGATGCGCTGATCGCGCTGAAACGGGCACGAAGGCTCGACACAACGTGTGTCCGACTCGCCCTCTGCCTGCACCAATACCGACTTCAAATCGCATGGGCACGTTTCGGGAAACTTCCACGGCTTGGAATTCTTTGGTCGTTTCTCTAGAACTGGGCCAACAACTTCGGGGATTACATCGCCGGCTTTGCGCACCACCACGGTGTCGCCTGGGCGCACATCTTTCAGTTGCACTTGCTCGCGATTGTGCAGTGTGGCCATGCCAACTGTGGAGCCAGCCACAACAACAGGCTGCAGCACAGCAAACGGCGTGGCTCGGCCAGTGCGGCCAATGGAAACCTGAATGTCGTCAAGAATGGTGTTGCGCTCTTCTGGTGCAAACTTGAAGGCAATGGCCCAGCGTGGCGCACGCGATGTGAAACCAAGTTTCTCGCGTTGGCCTAAGTCGTCCAGTTTTACTACTGCCCCATCTATCTCGTAGTCCAATTTGTGCCGGTTGGCTTCGGCGCTCGCACAAAATGCCTCGGCTTGTTGCAACGTGTCCACCAGCTTGTGCTCGGTGTTGATGGGGAACCCAAGTTGTTTTAGATAGTCGAGTGTTTCGTGATGGCTGTTGAGTGCTGGAACACCTTGGGTCTCGCCAAGTTGGTAAGCAAAGAATGCAAGGTTTCGAGACTTGGTGATGGATGGGTCTTTTTGTCGCAAACTTCCAGCACCCGCATTGCGTGGGTTTGCAGGAACAGCTTCGGGCTTCTTACCTTGCGCGATGCGTTGTTCGTTCTCGCGTTCTTTATCGGCTTTGAATTGTTGAAAGGCTTTGATCGGCATGTACACCTCGCCCCTCACTTCAAGAACCTG
>CAINLH010000089.1 GCA_903850275.1 uncultured Acidimicrobium sp. | reverse complement strand
GATTACGACGTAGACAAACATTTCACCCCCAGGTACAACCCTTGGGATCAGCGCTTGTGTCTGGTTCCCAACGGCGATCTATTTACGGCAATCAGTTCTGGAAAGGCCTCGGTTGTTACCGACACCATCGAGACATTCACCGAAACGGGTATTCAGTTGACGTCCGGACAACATCTTGAGGCCGACATCATCATCACCGCCACTGGGCTTGAACTAGTCACTCTTGGAGAAATGGACTTTGTCGTTGATGGAAAGCATGTTGACTTTGCCAAGACTTGGTCGTACAAGGGCTTTGCTTATTCGGGTATTCCCAACATGGCTTCGTCGTTCGGTTACATCAATGCGTCATGGACGCTTCGATCAGACTTGACCAGCAGTTATGTATGTCGCTTGCTGAACCACATGAAAAAGACGAAAACTGACACTTGCACACCCACGCTCCGAGCCGAGGACCATTCGATGCCAGAGCGCCCATGGATTGACGGGTTTTCTTCTGGCTACATGCAGCGCGTGATGCACAAGTTCCCCCGACAGGGCGACCGCGAACCATGGATTAACCCACAGAATTACAAGCGCGACAAAAAGATGTTCAAACATTCACCCGTGGATGATGGGGCAATGTTGTTCTCGCGCTCTTCGGTTCATGCGTAACGAACATTTGTTGCGGCTCATCCGCACAATCCCCGATGTGCCAAAGCCTGGAATTATGTTTCGGGACATCACGCCATTGTTGGCAAGCCCTGAAGGTTTCGCCGCAACCGTGCAGGAGCTGGTTGCTGTGTCCGAAGGGTTGCGCCCAACAAAAGTGATTGGTGTGGAAGCGCGCGGTTTCATTCTTGCCGCGCCAGTTGCTCAGCAATTGGGTGCAGGCTTTGTGCCCGTGCGTAAGGCAGGAAAACTTCCTTGGCAAGTTGTTGGCCAGTCGTACTCGCTTGAATACGGCACCGATCGTCTGGAGATGCATCAAGATGCCGTGGGCCAAGACGACAGGGTGCTCATTGTGGACGACGTCTTGGCAACCGGTGGCACGGCTGCTGCGACCATTCGTTTGGTGGAGAGCTGCGGGGCAACGGTTGTGGGTTTGGTGTTTTTGATTGAGCTAGAGGTGCTTAACGGACGTGCTGCTTTGGGGGAACACTCCGTACAGTCTCTGTTGTCGTTATAGCTAAGCGAGTTTGAGAAACAGTTTCTCGACCTCTTCGAGAGTGAAACCCTCTTTGCCGGCTTTCTTTGGGTCGGCTAGGCAGCGCTGCATTCCAACCGAAAGAATTTTGAAGCCCACTTGGTCGAGTGCAGTACTGGCTGCAGATACTTGTGCAATCACGTCACGACACTCGCGACCATCGTTGATCATTTTCTGCACTGCTCGAACCTGACCCTCGATGCGGGCCAAGCGCCGAACTAGCGAATCATGTGTTTCGGTGTCTAAGTTCATAGAAGCATTATAGACATACCCCTTGGGGTATCTGATACTCTTCGGTCATGATCTTCGAGCAGTTCTACCTGGAGTGCCTATCTCACGCGTCGTACCTGATTGGCGACACTTCCACAGGGCGAGCCGTAGTAGTCGACCCGCAGCGAGATGTTCAGCAGTATCTAGATTCGGCAAAAAGCCATGACCTCAAAATAGAACTAGTCCTCGAGACGCATTTTCATGCCGACTTCTTGTCCGGACACCTGGAATTGGCCAAGGCGACTGGTGCAACCATCGGATACGGCGCAGTGGCTAAACCTCAGTTTGCGGCACGCGCGTTTACCGACGGCGAGCGGTACGTTCTTGGCGAGGTGGTCCTCGAGATCCGCCATACCCCTGGTCATACGCCGGAGTCTGTTTCCATCGTGGTGTTCGAGCAAGTGAACGACCAGGTGCCCTTTGGGGTGCTCACAGGCGACACGATGTTTATCGGCGATGTTGGCCGGCCCGACTTGCTGGTATCGGTTGGCAAAACTTCCGACGAG
>CAINLH010000088.1 GCA_903850275.1 uncultured Acidimicrobium sp. | reverse complement strand
GTCACGCCGCCCGCTGTTGCCGCAACGATGTCGGCGTCTTCTGTCGGCTCGATAGAGAAACCAAGTGTCGTGAGAAATGCCGAAGCGGTTGCCAAGTCGACCACTGCAACCACAACGTGGTCAATACGAACGGCAACAGTGTCGAGCGCACTCAGTAATGTGTCGGCGATTTTTGTTGGCGAAGCTTCGCCGCGTTCATGGGCAACTTCGATGCGGTGCGTTTCCGACAACACAGTGCGAAAAACTTGCTCGGCAAAGTCGGCATCGACGCCGCTGTTAATTGCCCACTGCCGACGAGTGGTGAGTACTTCGCGTACGCGCTGCGGTTGGATCACTGCAGTTGCGGTTCCGGCTTTTACCTCGGCAACTTCGCGACACACTTCCATACGTTGTGCGAGCAGCGCAACAATGGCGGCATCGATCTGATCGATCTTCTCTCGTAGTTCAGGAAGATCGCGTGGCATGACTACTTACGCCACCACGATGTGCGCGAACGATGCGGAGCAACAAGTTTCTCTACATGTTTCGCAAGCACATCCATTTCGATATTCACTGCGTCGCCAGGTTTGCGCACGCCAAGTGTGGTGACGGCCGACGTGTGTGGAATGACCGCAACGCTGAAGGTGTCTTTAGTGAGGTTGAATGCGGTTAACGAAATGCCATCAACGGTGACAGAACCTTTTTCAACGATCAGGTGCATGTACTCGCGCGGAATGCGCACAATTAAATCTGGCGCAGGCGCAACAACATGACCAACTGCATCAACATGTCCAAGCACCATGTGCCCACCGAGTCGATCGCCAAGCGCCATTGGTCGCTCTAGGTTGACTGGGTCGCCCGCGTGCAATGAGCCCAAGTTGGTTCGCGAATACGTTTCGTCGCTGACGTCGGCATCCCAATACGACGAACCATCAGTGGCGACAACGGTGAGGCAGCAACCGTTGACGGCAATGGAGGCGCCGAGGCCGGAACCCTGCAGCACCAGGTTTGCCTCGATGCGCAGGCGGGAGCCATTGCGCTCGGCTACTTTGCCCAGTTCTTCCACGATTCCGGTGAACACAGCAGTTCACACTACTTATATAGACCGTGGTTAGGCGGGGGGATTGCGGCCCTGAAGCGATAGGTTGGAGGGGTCCGTTGGGGCTTTCAGCGCCGGCGAGATGCTTCTCATCATCCGATGAAGAGCGACCTCAGGTCCCGCAATCCGGCGGGCACACGAAAGGCAATACTGTGGCAACTGCCCCAAAAAGCGAAACAATCGCCAAGCATCGTTCACATGCAACCGACACGGGCTCACCAGAAGTGCAGATCGCACTCCTCACCGAGCGAATCAACAGCCTCACTGAGCACCTCAAATCACACGACAAAGATCACCACAGTCGTCGAGGCCTCTTAATGATGGTTGGTCGTCGTCGCCGCATGCTTGACTATGTAAAGGCCCGTGACATCGAGAAGTATCGAAAACTGCTCGAAGATCTCGGTCTGCGTCGCTAACGCACGCCTCAGTAATAACTACATAACGAACAACCAGTAGTCGGTTGTCAGTCGCTGATAGCGCAGCGAGCCAATTCGGGCTCACGTTGCGAAATTGCCGACTGGGAATCGACCGGTTGTTCCTCAAACTCTGAACGATTGTCAACAGACATGTCAGAGACGAAAGGACATACCCATGGCTGACGCCATTTCAGTATCGGCACCTGTTTCAGGCACCGACAAAACACTCACCTTCGAAACCGGCAAATTTGCCTTGCAGTCGCAAGGTGCGGTTATCGCCAAAATTGGTGAGACCACCGTTCTTGCCACAGCAAACGCCGCAAAGGGCGTGCGTGACGGCATCGACTTCTTCCCACTTACCGTGGACGTTGAAGAGCGTGCTTACGCAGCAGGAAAAATCCCAGGCTCGTTCTTCCGTCGTGAAGGCCGTCCAAGCCAGGCAGCAATTCTTACTTGCCGACTCACCGACCGACCATTGCGCCCAGCCTTCCCAGATGGCTACCGCAACGAGACACAAGTGGTCATCACGGTTATCGGTGCAGACCAAACCAACCCGCACGATGTGTTGGCAATCAACGCAGCATCCGCATCATTCATGATCTCCGGCATTCCATTCGACGGCCCAATTGGCGCAGTTCGTTTGGCATTCAGCCAAGACGGTCAATGGATTGCACACCCAACATTTGAAGAGGGCGAAGAGTCCACATTCGAATTGGTTGTTGCCGGCCGCGAACTAGACAACGGCGATGTTGCCGTGATGATGGTGGAAGCAGGCGGAACCGAAAAGAGTTTCACCTATTACGCAGAAGGCGCACCGAAAGTAACTGAAGAAGTTATTGCCAGTGGCTTGGATGCATCCAAAGTGTTCATCAAAGAGTCCATCAAGTTGCAGCGTCAACTTGTTGCCAGCGTGATTGCAACTCGTGGCCCAATTGAGCCACTGAAGTACACACCAGTGTTGGATTACACCGACGAGTTGTTCGCAGCTGTCGAGCGTGTTGCAACCACCACATTGCAGCCAGCAATTCGCATTGCTCTGAAGAGCGATCGCAACGCAGCAATTGATGCGGCAACAGCCGAGACACTCACCGCACTTGCCGAAGAGTTCCCAGGCCAGGAAAAGCAGATCAAAGAAGCAGTTCGTTCACTCACCAAGAAGTTGGTGCGTAAGCGCGTTGTAGACGAAGGCATCCGTATCGACGGACGTGGCCCTGCCGATTTGCGCGCAGTTTCCGCAGAAGTTGGCCTCATCCCAACCGCACACGGAACGGGTTTGTTCCAGCGCGGTGAGACACAGGTGCTCAACGTTCTGACCATGGCAATGCCGAAGATGAATCAGATGATCGACTCGATCACCCCAGAAACATCGAAGCGTTACATGCACGACTACAACATGGCTCCATGGGCCAACGGTGAAACGGGCCGCGTAGGCAGCCCGAAGCGCCGCGAAATCGGACACGGTGCACTTGCAGAGCGCGCCTTGTTCCCAGTTGTTCCAAACCAAGAGAAGTTTGCTT
>CAINLH010000087.1 GCA_903850275.1 uncultured Acidimicrobium sp. | reverse complement strand
GGCGTGCCCATGGCATTCGTTGCGCGCGCCTTCACTTCGCACACCACCAACACGCCGCCAAGCGTTGCAACAACATCCAGTTCGCCGCGCTTGCTTCGCCAATTGCGCGCAACAACTAAGTACCCGTGTTGTTGATACCAGCGTGCAACGTGTTGTTCGGCCCACTGACCGCGCGCCACGCGCGCTTGTGCCGTTGCGGCTAGATGTCGAGAGGTGGAAGTTCTTCCACGTTGAGGTCTTTGAAACTGAGTACGCGCACCCTCGGCACGAACCGGCTCTTTCGGTACATGTCCCACACCCACGCGTCGCTTAAGACCACTTCCAAAATTGGGCGCGGCCCGTCGGACAACACCTTCACATCAACGTTGTTGGCCAGGTAAAACCGGCGATCAGTTTCGATTGCATATTTGAACATGCTGACAACATCTTGATATTCCTGAGCCAGCTGCAACTCGCGCTCGGCCTCGAAATTTTCGAGATCGTCAGTGTTCAATGTGTACCAAAAATTGCAGTGTTGGCAATTATTGGTCGTCGCGCTTTTCGCGGACCTTGGCAGCCTTGCCCTTACGGTCGCGCAAGTAGTTGAGCTTGGCACGACGAACGTCGCCGCGCTTCATCAACTCGAGCTTGGCAACAGATGGGCTGTGCATTGGGAAGGTGCGCTCGACACCCACGCCGTAGGACAACTTGCGAACGGTGTATGCCTCGGAGATGCCCGAGCCGGCAATGGAAACTACGTTGCCTTGGAAAATCTGGATGCGCTCTTTGCCGCCTTCAACAACGCGCACGTGCACCTTGACTTCGTCGCCAGGGCCGATCTTTGGAATATCGGTGCGCTTGTATTGGTTGTCGACGAGGTCGGTGGTCTTCATGAGGATTTCCTTTAAATAGTGAAGTGTGAAGGATACGGGACAGGCGGGAACTCTTCCAACAGGCGTTGCTCTGTTTGGGTTAGCGGACCCCTTTTGGCCATCAGGTCGGGGCGCTTGGCAATGGTGCGATGGAGGGCCTGAGCAAGCCTCCAGCGCTCGATTTGGGCGTGGTTGCCGCCGCGCAGCACCTCGGGCACCCCGAAGCCTCGGAAGTCGGCTGGGCGCGTGAAGTGCGGCTCCTCGAGAAGCCCCGATTGCCCGAAGCTTTCTGTAATTGGCGACACCGCGTTGCCCATCACGCCGGGCAGCAACCTGGTGACGGCTTCGATGATGAGACACGCGCCAACTTCGCCGCCTGCCAGCACCACGTCGCCAACCGACACTTCTTCGTCGATGAGATGTTCGCGAATGCGATGATCGATGCCCTCGTAGCGGCCGCACAACAGGCTGAAGCCGTCGAGCGCAGACAACGAGTTGGCGAAGTGTTGATCGAACGGGCGGCCACCTGGCGACAGCAACAACAACGGGCGCGGCGGGTTGGCTTTTTCTACCGAGGTAAACACGGGCTCGGCCGACAGCACCATGCCTGCGCCGCCACCGAACGGCGCGTCGTCCACGCTGTGATGCACGTCTGTTGTGTGTTCGCGCAAATCGTGGCAACGCAAGTCCACAATCTTTTCGTTGCGCGCACGGCCCAGCAAACTCTCGGAACAAAATGCGTCCACCAAGTTGGGGAACAATGTGAAGACATCAATCCGCATCGAAAAGCCCTTCAGGAGCATCGATTACTACTTGGCCGTTTTCATTAGACACGATGAACGGTGTTGGAACAAGGAAACCATTATCAAGTTCCATGATTGGGTGTGCGGGGTTGTCAATCACGCCAACACATGTACCAAACTCCGTGCCGCTTGCATCCATCACGACGCTGCCAACAAGTTGGTGTACCCACACCACGCTTGGGTCGTCAATTGCTTCGCCATACACATCGCTGTTTGTTAAACGCTCGGCAATGTTGCGGTCGTCCATGCCGGCAAACGACAACAGCCAACGCTCGCCTTGCGGTTTCGCTGTTGCAATTTCGTACCACGTGCCAGCAACCCACAATTTGGATTTTGGCGCGGTGCGATGCGGATGACTCGAGAAGAAGTCGACATACATTGCGCCACGAACACCGTGGGGTCGGCCAATGCGGCCAACATGCAGCAAACCAGTTGGTGGCTGTTGATCAGTCGTCGACGAAGTCGACATCAATTTCTACGCCGTCACGAACTGCGGCTGCGCGCACAACTGCGCGAATGCTCATTGCGGTGCGACCGCGACGGCCGATTACGCGGCCCAAGTCGCCTTCGCCAACGCGAACTTCGAGCAGAATTTTGTCGCCATCAGGAAAACCTTCAACCTTGACGGCCTCTGGGTTGTCAACGATGGAACGAACGACGTGATCGAGCACGGCGGTTGCTACAGGAGCAGGAACGAGATTTGCAGAATCAGTCACGAGTAATGGAAAGAACTACTTGGACTTCTTGGATGCGGTGAACTCTGCCCAGACGCCCGAGATTTCGAGCAGTTTCTTGACACGATCGCTTGGCAATGCGCCTTGCTTCAGCCACTTCATGGCCTTCTCGTTATCAACAGTGAGCGCTGATGGCTCGGACTGTGGGTGGTAGTTACCAACGATTTCGAGGAAACGGCCATCGCGCGCAGAGCGCGTATCGGCAGCAACGATGCGGTAATGCGGTTGCTTTGTTTTACCTACTCGGGTGAGGCGAAGCTTTACGGACATGGCGGTCAGGCTATCGGGAACCAGGCCGCGAGCCCAACGCCGCAGCCAGATCGGCAGGGATTCCTGCCATGGGGCCACCCTTCTTGCCGCCCTTGCCAGCCATGCCTCCCATGCGCTTCATCATCTTTTGCATCTCGGAGAATTGTTTGACCAGCTTGTTGACGTCGGAAACCTGGGTTCCACTGCCCTTCGCAATGCGTGTGCGCCGCGAGCCGTTGATGATCTCGGGCTTGCGTCGTTCCTCGGTGGTCATCGAGCGAATGATGGCCTCGGTCACCGTCAACATGTCGTCGGAGATCTGGGCGTTCTTCATTTCTTTCGTCACGCCGGGCAACATTCCCATCACGTTGGTGAGCGAGCCCATCTTCTTGATTTGTTGTAACTGATCGAGGAAGTCGTCGAGAGTGAATTCGCCCTCGAACATTTTTGCAGCGGCGGCCTCAGCTTGTTCTTTTTCAAATACTTTCTCGGCTTGTTCGATCAGCGTGAGCACGTCGCCCATGCCCAAAATTCGGCTTGCCATGCGGTCTGGGTGGAACTGCTCGAAGGCGTCCATCTTTTCGCCGGTTGCCGCAAACGCAATTGGTTTGCCGATCACTTCTTTCACCGACAGCGCAGCACCACCGCGCGCATCGCCATCGAGTTTCGACAAGATCACTGCGCTGATCGACAACGTTTCGTCAAATGCTTTTGCAACCGTCACTGC
>CAINLH010000086.1 GCA_903850275.1 uncultured Acidimicrobium sp. | reverse complement strand
GACACGTCGCCGTATTCGGCGGTGTCGGAAATGGAGTAACGCATACCTGCGATGCCTTCTTCGTACATCAAGTCGACAATCAGTTTCACTTCATGCAAGCACTCGAAGTACGCCATCTCTGGCTGATAGCCAGCCTCGACGAGCGTTTCGAAACCAGCTTGAACGAGCGAAGTAAGACCGCCACAAAGCACAACTTGTTCGCCGAACAAATCGGTTTCGGTTTCTTCGGTGAATGTTGTTTCGATAACACCCGCACGGGCGCCACCGATTGCTTCGGCGTACGACAATGCAAGCGCTTTGGCCTTGCCCGTTGCGTCTTGATGCACAGCGATCAACGCTGGTACTCCGCCGCCTTCGGTGTAGGTGCGGCGCACCAAGTGACCTGGGCCCTTAGGTGCCATCATGATGACGTCGACGCCCTTCGGTGGGTGAATGCGCTCGTAACGAATGTTGAAACCGTGTGCGAATGCAATTGCCTTGCCATCGACAAGGTTTGGCTCGATGCTTTCTTCGTAGATCTTCTTTTGCTCGGTGTCTGGAGCAAGGATCATGATCAAGTCGGCATACTTCGCAGCATCGGCAATGCTCATCACCTTGAGGCCAGCGGCCTCGGCTTTTGCCTTCGACGACGAACCATCGCGCAAGCCAACAACCACATCAACGCCAGACTCTTTTAAGTTGAGCGCATGTGCATGGCCCTGCGAACCGTAACCAATGATGGCCACTTTCTTGGAGCGAATGAGCGCCGGATCGGCATCTTTCTCGTAATAAATGTTTGCTGCCATTAGCTTGCCTTTCCCTTGCTTGTTGATGTCTTAACGACTCGATCGAGTTTTGGAAGCGCGACGCGCCCTGTTCGTTGCGATTCGATGATTCCATATTGTCGCAGCAATTCGGCAAAATCGTCCAATTTTTCTGGGCTGCCGTCCAAGGAAACAATGACCGCATCGGCGCCAACCGACAGGATCTTGCCCTCAAACACATTGGTCAGTTCGACGACATCGCCTCGCTCTTTGGCGGATGCCCGAACTGTGGCCACCATCAGTTCGCGCTCTACCGACTGGCTTGGGCTCAGCTCGGAGATGCGCACCACTTCAATCAGTTTGAACAACTGCTTGACGATTTGTTCGAGCGGTGCCGACTCCACATCGACAACGATGGTGATGCGGCTGAAATCGTCTTGCTCGGTTGGCGCTACGGCCAACGAGAAGATGTTGTAGCCACGTCGTGCAAACAGCGACGCCACGCGTGCAAGCACGCCTGGACGGTTTTGTACGAGCACCGACAACATGTGGTGAGTCGGCGCACTGCCGTAAGGATTGACCTTGTTGCTCATCGCAAAAACTCCCTTCTCGAAGATTGCATCGGAGGCAACAACACATCGTCGTTGCTTTGCCCGGCAGCAACCATTGGAAACACTTTCTCGCGTGCATCGACACGGAAGTCGACAACAACGGGACGGTCATTAATCGAGTTGGCTCGATCGATTGCCGACTCCACTTCGCTTGGGTCGTCGACACGAATGCCAACGCAACCCATGGCTTCCGCCCACTTCACAAAGTCGGGCAGATCTGGCGACAAGTAGACCTCGCTGTATCGCTCTTCGTAGAACATCTCTTGCCACTGGCGAACCATTCCCAAATACGAGTTATTCAAGATGCCCACCTTGATGGGGATTCGCTCGAGAGATGCCGTCACCAACTCTTGTGCAGTCATTTGGAAACAGCCGTCGCCGTCGATTGCCCACACCGTTTTGTCGGGGCGGCCAACTTTTGCGCCGATTGCTGCAGGAATGGAAAAGCCCATGGTGCCCAAGCCGCCCGAGTTCACCCACGTGTACGGCTCGTTGAAATTCCAGTATTGGCTAGACCACATCTGGTGCTGACCAACGCCCGAAACAAGAATGGTGCCTTCTGGTGCTGCGTCGCGCAATTTCTCTAAACAGAACTGCGGCTTCAATGCTTCGCCGGGCTCGCTTGGTTCGTACGCCAACGGAAACTGTTCGCGCCAACCGCTGACGCGGCTGCGCCATGGGGTGAGATCGGCCTGCTTCTCGCCGCCCTGCATCAAGTCCCTCAGTGCTTCGATCATTGCTTCAATCACCAAACGGCAGTCGCCCACAATTGGCACGTCTGGCTTGCGTACTTTGCCTTGTTCGGCTGGGTCGATGTCGACGTGAATGATCTTTGCTTCAGGAGCAAACGAATTCACGCGGCCAGTAACACGGTCGTCGAATCGTGCGCCAAGCGCAATCAGCAAGTCGCTCTTTTGCATTGCAGTGATTGCGGTTG
>CAINLH010000085.1 GCA_903850275.1 uncultured Acidimicrobium sp. | reverse complement strand
GTAACGCGCGAACTTATTACGCGCTAGTTACTCCAGTTCGAGCAAGCCGCCGCCGCCAAGCGTGCCGGCTGCGCGATATTCATCAATTTTTGAGCGCGTGTCTTGAATGTCGAGGTTGTGCATAGTGAGTTGGCCAATGCGGTCGAGCGGGCCGAATGCTGCGTCCTCCACGCGTTCCATGCTGAGGCGCTCGGGAGCATAGGTGAGGTGCGGGCCAACGGTATTGAGAATGCTGTAGTCGTCGCCGCGGCGTAACTGCACAGTGACTTCGCCAGAAACGAGTGAGCCAACCCAACGCAGTAGTGGCTCGCGCAGCATGAGTGCTTGCGGGTCGAACCAGCGGCCTTCGTACAGCAACCGGCCAAGACGGCGGCCCATTTGGCGATAGTTCTCGATGGTGTTTTCGTTGTGGATTGCGGTGAGCAGGCGCTCGTATGCAATGTGCAGCAGTGCAAGCCCTGGTGCTTCATAGATGCCACGACTTTTTGCTTCGATGATGCGGTTTTCGATTTGGTCGCTCATGCCCAAACCGTGGCGGCCACCAATGGCGTTGGCTTCATTAACCAAATCGGTGCGCGATGCAAACTCTTTGCCGTTGAGCGCAACTGGCCAGCCCTCGTGAAAGCGGATGGTGACGTCTTCGGTTTTGATTGCAACACTTGCGTCGTAGTGAGCCACGCCCATGATTGGTTTGACGATGTGCATGCTGGAAGAAAGTACTTCAAGCGATTTTGCTTCGTGTGTTGCGCCCCAAATGTTGGCGTCGGTGGAGTACGCCTTCTCGGCAGAGTCGCGGTATGGCAGATTCTTTTTTGCGAGGAACGCGCTCATTTCGGCGCGGCCGCCCATCTCGCGAACGAAGTCGGCATCGAGCCATGGTTTGTAAATGCGCAGTTGCGGGTTGGCAAGCAGGCCGTAGCGATAGAAGCGCTCGATGTCGTTGCCCTTGTATGTGCTGCCGTCACCCCAGATGTCGACGTTGTCTTGTTTCATTGCGCGAACGAGCATGGTGCCGGTGACGGCGCGGCCAAGCGGCGTGGTGTTGAAATATGTTTTGCCAGCAGTGGTGATATGAAACGCACCGCACTGCAGCGCAACAAGACCTTCGTCTACTAACTCGGTTCGACAATCCACCAAACGTGCGCCTTGTGCGCCGTATTGCTTGGCTCGTGTTGGCACGCCATCAAGATCGGGCTCGTCGGGTTGCCCAAGATTGGCGGTGTAGGCGTATGGCAACGCACCTTTTTCGTGCATCCATGCAACCGCTGCCGACGTGTCGAGGCCGCCAGAAAATGCGATGCCAACGCGCTCGCCAACGGGAAGCGAGGAGAGCACTTTTGCTTGCGACGCGGCGGGGTTCGTTTCAGGCATGCATCCACGGTACCGAACTTGATGCGCTGAATACGACCGCTTTACGCCTTGGTTTTAGTGCGTCCCGCAAACGAAGCGATTGCAATGAGGGCTGCGGCAACAGCAACGACGCATTCGATGAGTGCGATGCCGGGAGAGTT
>CAINLH010000084.1 GCA_903850275.1 uncultured Acidimicrobium sp. | reverse complement strand
GGCTCACAATTGCCGCACAGCCAACTCGTGGCGTTGATGTTGGCAGCATCGAATACATTCACTCACGCATTGTTCAGGAGCGCGATGCCGGTACTGCGGTGCTGATCGTCAGCACTGAGCTAGAAGAAGTGATGGCGCTGTCAGATCGGTTGTTAGTGATGTATCGGGGCAAAGTGGTGGCCGAACTCGATCCGAAGAAGGTGTCGCCGATGGAAGTTGGTCTGTACATGGCTGGTTCGCGTCCGGATGGGGCGGTAGCGAAATGAAGCGTTTATTTAATTATTTGGGCGAGCGCCTGAACAAGATCAGTTCACTCAAACTTACGTTTCTTGCTGTGCTCTCGGCGCTTGTGGTTGGCGCGTTCATCATCGTCGTGTCCGATATCGACAACCTCCGAGATGGCGACATCATCGGTGCACTTTCCACGGTTGGCAGCGCATATTGGGCGCTTGTCGTTGGTTCGTTCGGTTCGTTGCGCGCAATTTCGAACACCATCAATAGTTCCACTCCACTTATCTTGTGTGGAGTCTCTGTCGCGATTGCATTTAAGGCGGGCCTTTTCAACATCGGCGCAACTGGCCAAATGCTTGCCGGTGGCATGACTGCCCTGTGGGTCGGTTTTGCAATGGATGGGCCCGGTTACATCCAGGTTCCGCTCGCAATCATTGCGGGGGCAGTGGGTGGCGCAATCTTCGGGGCCATTCCTGGCCTTTTGAAGGCTCGCACTGGCGCGCACGAAGTGATCACCACAATCATGTTGAACAACATTGCGGCGTTTCTCATCTTGTGGCTGCTCAAGACAGATTTGTTTCAACGCGAAGACCGCACCGACCCCATTTCCAAGTTGGTAAGTACGGAAGGTCGCTTGCCGCGGCTGTTTGGCTTCCTGGACGGCCGCTCTGACTTGATTGCGCACATCGGTTTCATCGTTGCCATAGCTGCAGTGCTCGCATATTGGTGGTTCCTCAAATATTCAACAACGGGTTTCGAATTTCGTGCGTATGGCCTTAATGCGGATGCAGCCACGTACGCGGGTATGCACGTCAAGCGGCTGACTGTGTTGTCAATGGTTTTTGCAGGTGGATTCGCTGGGTTGGCTGGCGCGGCCGAGGTGTTGGGCACGTACGGATACGCATCCACCAACTTCGCAGGAAACATTGGTTTTGACGCGATCGCTATTGCGCTCCTTGGTCAATCAACGCCGTTCGGCACATTGGTTGCCGCCGTTTTGTTTGGTGCATTGCAGGCAGGTGGCCGTCAGATGCAGACAAGTAGCGACGTTCCCATCGACTTGATCATTGTGTTGCGCGCACTCATTGTCATGTTTATCGCCGCTCCTTTGTTGGTGAAGACAATTTGGCGAACCAAGAACGCGACGATCACTGCTGGGCAAACATTCAGGGGGTGGGGATCATGAGTGCGGCCGAAGTTGCAACTCCAATGTTGTCAATCGAACAGAAAAAGCGTGCTCGAAATGTGGGGATGTCACTTATCTTTCTTGCGCTTGTTTCGGCCTTCTTCTTGTCTGCTCGGCCAGGCGATGCAGG
>CAINLH010000083.1 GCA_903850275.1 uncultured Acidimicrobium sp. | reverse complement strand
TCCCGTGCTTGATCGCAGCGACGCCGAAGGCCTAGGCCGCGACGACCCGGGCCAAGTGTGGCCAGAGAAAGTGACTGCCGCCGACGTGGTTCACGACGGTGCGGAAGTTGTTTTGGTTGGGCACCGCTCCACGCAGTGGTATTCGGGCGCCAACAACCCAACGCCAACACTTGTTACCAACGAACACAACGACACCGTTACTGGGCGCATTGCCGAAATCTTGCGTGGTGTCGAACTAGGCCATCGCATCAACGAACAAGAAATCGTGGATCTGTTTGCTGCCCGAGGCCCAGAGGTTCGAGCGATTGCTCGCGTAGCCGACAAACTGCGCTTTGATGCAGTGGGCGATGTTGTCACGTGGGTGCACAACCGCAATATCAATTACACCAATGTGTGCACGTTCAAGTGCAAGTTCTGTGGTTTCTCGAAAGGCCCGCTCTCGCTTAATTTGCGCGGCACGCCATACCTGCTCACGCTGGAAGACATTGCTCAGCGCGCTAAAGAAGCGTGGGACATGGGCGCCACCGAAGTGACGCTGCAGGGCGGCATTCACCCCGATTTCGATGGTGACTATTACATCCATGTTGCCCAAGCAGTGAAGGACGCAGTGCCCGATATGCACGTGCACGGCTTCACCGCACTTGAAGTTACCGAGGGCGCCAAGCGCCTGAATGAGCCGCTGTACGAATACATCACTCGTTTGAAGGAAGCCGGGCTCGCTTCATTGCCAGGCACCGCTGCCGAAATTTTGGACGACGATGTTCGTGCCATTTTGTGCCCAGACAAAATCAATACCGAGGAATGGCTGGAGTGCCATCAGGTTGCTCACGAGGCGGGCCTGCGCTCCAACATCACCATCATGTTTGGTTCGGTCGAGCACCCACACAGTTGGGCAAAGCACATTGTGCGAACACGAGCATTGCAAGAAATCACTGGTGGCTTCACCGAGTTTGTTGGTTTGCCTTTCGTGCACATGGCCTCGCCTATCTATCTGCAGCGCAAATCGCGCCGCGGGCCAACATTCCGAGAGACACTGCTGATGCACGCGATCGCGCGCATTGCATATCGTGGTTTAATCGACAACATCCAGGTGTCGTGGACAAAGATCGGCCGCGATGGCGCAACACAGTTACTGCAAGCCGGCTGCAACGACTTGGGCGGGACACTGATGGACGAAAACATCTCGCGTGCTGCTGGTGCAAGCCATGGAACGAAGATGACAGAGGCTTCATTCCGCGAAATCTCTGCGCCACTTGGACGCACGCTTCGTCAGCGCAACACAACATACGGTCGCCCCGACCGCGAACCCGCAACTATTTTGTCGTAGTGCCGGCAGCGCGAGCAGCGGCAACGTCAAGTTGCAGCTGAGTCTTTATCGATTCTAGGCCTTCAAACTTGCGCTCGCTGCGCAAGAAGTGCTCGAACGTGACCGACACTCGCTCGCCATACAGATCGCCGTCGAAATCAAGCAGGTGTGCTTCCAGCAATGAATGATCTGCGTGTTCAAAAAATGTTGGTCGTCGACCAAGGTTGATTGCACACACGAATGTAGAACCGTCGGCGCGTTGAACGATGCCCGAGTACACGCCGTCGGCCGGCAAACACATGGCATTAGGCACTTCGATATTGGCAGTAGGGAAACCAATGGTGCGCCCGCGCTTGTCGCCATGCACCACTACGCCGCTCACGCTGAATGGACGACCCAGCAGGTTTGCAGCAACTTCAACTTGGCCGCCCGCGAGCGCGCGACGAATGGAAGTTGAACTAACGGGTTCGGCAACACCATCTGGCCTTGCGATGAGTTGCACTGGAACCACTTCGAAGTCGTGTTCTTTGCCCAACTCGCGTAACAGCGCAACATTTCCGCCGCGCTTGTAACCGAAGTGAAAATCTTCCCCGACCACAATCAGCTGTGCTCGCAAGGTGTCTACTAATACCCTTCGCACAAAGTCGGCTGGGTCTTCTTGCGCGGCATCGGCGTCGAACCGAACCACAAACGTTGCGTCAACGCCGGTTGCTGCAAGTGCGGTCATTTTCTGATCTATGTCTGTAAGCAATTTTGGGGCAGATTCGGGGCGCACCACCGATGCGGGATGGCGGTCGAACGTGACCACCACACTGCGGCAGCCCAAACGCGCCGCCTCGTTTCGCACTTGGGCAATGACCGCTTGATGTCCGCGGTGCACGCCGTCATATGCGCCAATGGTGATCACCGAGCGTTGGCCGTCGGCGGGCGCCGAATCGGTTTCATGAATGATGAGCACGAGGTTTTACGCTATCGCTTCGGCCAAAACGACTGATGGTTTAGCAACCTCCCCATCTGCTTCGTACACGGCAAGTAGCGCGCCTTGTTCATTAACTACTGCCCAAGGCGAACTTCCTGGCCATGCGGGCAGTGATCTGCCATTGCGAATGGCAGTTGCGGTTGCTTCGTCGGCAATCACTTTGGTCATTGAACGAAGCGCAGTGATTGGTTCCAGCAGCTTCACCTGTTCTGGCGCAAGCGCATCGTGTTCTGTGAAATCGCCGATGGACGTGCGTCGAAGATTGCGCAAGTGCGCGCCGCCGCCAAGCAGCGTGCCCAAGTCGGCCGCGAGTGTGCGCACGTACGTACCCGACGAACAACGAACCTCGATGCGGACAACAAGCGGGTCTTGTGTTGGCTCTACGTCGTACGAATACACAGTGACTGGCCGGGCCTTGCGCTCGACAACAACACCTTCGCGCGCCAGTTCGTGCAAACGCCTGCCGTCTACGCGCAGCGCCGAGACCATGGGCGGCACTTGCATAATCTCGCCCGTCAATTTGGCTGCTGCCTCGCGAATCTTTTCGATGCTCAAGTTGGGCATGTCGTGAGTTGCTGTCACTACACCCGCGCTGTCAAGCGTGTTGGTTTCGGTACCAAAAACAACTTCGGCCGTATATGTCTTGTCCATGCCACTCAAAAATTGCATCAGGCGCGTTACGTAGCCCACTCCAACGAGCAAGACTCCGGTTGCGTCGGGGTCGAGTGTTCCTGCATGACCAATGCGACGTTCGCCGAGAATCTTGCGCAATTGATTTACTACGTCGTGGCTGGTGACACCCGCGGGCTTATCGATGATTGCCAAACCGTGCACGGTTGGAGGACGGCGCTTGGCCATTGTTATTCGGCGGTGGTGTCGTCGGTGAGGTTGCGCGTATGCATTGGGTCGTTACGCAACACCTCTTCAATGCGCGCGGCAGCACGAATGGCCTCATCGGGACGGAATTCGAGAATTGGTGTGCGCCGTGCGTGAATCTGATTAGCAATGGACGACTGCAACCGCTTGCGGTGCTCGCCGAGTGCTTCAAGAATTCGGTAGTCACCTTCCACGCCTTGCAGCGAGTCGTAATAGACAATGCCGCGGTTCATTTCGGAGTCGACATCAATTGAGGTGATCGTGACGAAGGCAAGTCGATCGTCGTCAATCCGAACCAACTCTTCTGCCACTACCTCGCGCACGGTTTCGCTAATGCGGGCAGCGCGGGGGTAACTGTGCTTGCGACTATTGGCCGATCGGCCACCGGAGCGACGCTGTGGTTTACCCATGGTGTGTACCCGCGCTTCCTCTCCGTTGATTCGCCTTCTGGCTCATCTACGATACGGAGGCTATGTCCGCAAAGCGCACGCCCCCAACGATCACGGGTAACGACCCCGAATCCAAGATTCCGGCGTTTCGCTACACCTCCAACCTCGCCAATCAGGTGGAGTCCAAATGGCAAGACCATTGGGAAGACGAGGGCACGTTCGAAGCCCCCAACCCAGCGGGGCCGCTTGCCCAGCCAGAGCGAGTTGCTGGGCGCGAAAAACTCTTCGTGCTCGACATGTTTCCTTATCCATCGGGTGCCGGCCTGCACGTAGGTCACCCACTGGGTTACATCGCTACCGACGTTTTTGCCCGCTACAAGCGCATGACGGGGCTGAACGTGTTGCACGCACTTGGCTACGACAGTTTTGGTTTGCCAGCCGAGCAGCACGCCATCGTCACGGGCATTCATCCACGAATCAACACCGAGTCGAACATCGCAAACATGCGTCGTCAGCTTCGACGACTTGGCCTCGGCCACGACGCGCGCCGCAGTGTGAGCACCACCGATGAATCGTTTTATAAATGGACTCAGTGGATCTTCTTGCAGATCTTCAACTCGTGGTACGACGACAAATTGCAACGCGCACGACCTATTACCGAACTTGTTGACGAATTTGTGTCGGGCAAACGCGACACCGGCCGCGGCCCATGGGGTGCTTTAAGCAAAGTTGAGCAACAAGACAT
>CAINLH010000082.1 GCA_903850275.1 uncultured Acidimicrobium sp. | reverse complement strand
GCTGAAAAAGTATTGGCGCTGAATGAAGCAATGGATGTTCTGGACTTCACCCCAGACGTTCCATCTTCATCTGGCGAACATGCCTCTGCGGCGCCGGTAGTTGCGGAAGTGATCCAGCGTTTCACCCGACAGGTAAGCAACCCATCCGACGCAGGGGGCCCGGGCGTTGTCACAGTTCCCACAACGGTTCCCCTAACCGTTCCTGTGACAGTTCCCGTAACGGTTCAACCAACCATCCCTGCCACGGTCGTGCCGCCCTCAACAGTGGCCAAACCTCGTCCTGTTAACCCCGTGACGACAGCTCCGACAGGAGACGCAGCGGCTGTTACACCCGGCGAAGCTGCAGCGGTAATCAATGGTGATGCCACAGTGGCTTCCGTTGTGGTCGATGCATCCAACAAGGCCGTCGTCACTGTCGGCGATGGTGTCGTCATCAACATCACACCGGAGATAGATGCAACGGCAGTGATTAGCGATAACTCGATCTTGCATGTCGTGCAGGGCAGCAGGGTCGAGGTTTCTGGAAGTGGTTTTGCTCCGAATTCCCAAGTTGATGTGTGGTTGAATTCCGACCCCGTGTATTTGGGCGCTGCGCAAACTGACGACACCGGTTCATTCACGCAAGAGTTTTTCCTTCCTCCCGATGCTGCCGTTGGAAATCACACGCTGACGATGATTGGTCTGAACAAATTGAGACAAGAACTCAGAGCGGCGGTAGGCATCGTGGTGCTCGACAAAAAGATTGTTGATGCTTCTGCCGAGCAATCACCGAATACGGACACCACCGAGGATGTTCCATTCGACCCTCAGTCGGACCCCAAGGGCGTTCTTGGTTTGTTGGCCAATCTCGTGGCACTGCTTGCGCTTGCTTCACTTGGCGGAGCCTCAGGCGGCAGCGCAGGTAGGCGCGAAGATGACGACAGTGATGCCGATGGAGAACGCGGCTCTGGAGATGTCTCCGACGTTGCGGTTAAGCATTACAAAACGGATATTGCCGGCCAAGACAAACTGCGAATGCCAAGAATTTCGATGATCGATCGATTGATGACGAGGGCACCGAGCATGTTGTCGCATCGATCCCCATTAATCAGTCGCGTGATGGTGGACGCAACGTATTTGCGATCTGGCTTCGGCGCATTGTGGCTGATGCTTCCTCTGTTGGGTGTCGTTCTTGGCATCATGTCGGCAATGAACACCAATTTCGATGTGAGGATGCCTTCGCTGATGCTGCTGAGTGCAGTTGTGGTACTCGGAACATTGGATGCGTTCTCCGGGTATTTGGCATCAGTTGTTTTCGCGTTGGCGATACTCGTTGGTGGGGGAGTCCAATCGTCCGACTCCATTCGCGGAGTGGTGGGCATCTGGGTGTTCAGCTTCGGCGTGCCACTGCTTGCAACTGCATCACGCCCATTCCGACGAACTGCCCAAGGTGTTGTTGGCGTGTGGGAACGAGCAACCGATGTCGTTCTCATTGCTCTATTCGGTGCATGGGCAGCAGGTGCAATGTTCTCGTCGCTTCCAGGCCTCATTGGTATCAAGCCCGATTTCGCCGATCGTGTTTCACACATTCAAATTGTTGTGTTGATTGCGCTTGTCGTTCGATACTTGCTAGAGAACGCCGTTGCCATGCTTGCTCCAACACGATTGAAAGAGTTTTCTACCGTTTCACTGCAAGATCCTTCGCCGGTTCAAGTTGTTATCTCATCGCTCTTGCGCACTGCCGCGTATGTATTTGTCGCCTCTGTATTTATTGGAAATAACTGGGCGCTGTGGGTTGGCGGCGCAATTTATCTCGTACCCAAATTGGTGGCGTTGGTTGATGATTCATTTCCAAATCTCGCCGTCGTGCATCGATTTATGCCGCGCGGAATTTTGAAAGTTGTGCTCATGCTGTTCGTCGCACGTTGGTGGGGAAATATCCTTGGTTCACAAATTTCAGATCCAGAGCAGATGATCAAAGTTGGTTTTGTGTTGCTCGGGCTTCCAGGAATTGTGCTCACCGTTCTTGGATGGTTTGCGCGAAGCAGTCGTCCGTGGCCAAGCACGTGGTTTACGCGTCTCTCCGGCTTGCTCGTGTTGATCGTCGGCATCCTCGTGGTCTTCGGCGTGCTCCCGTAACCCAAACCTGCGCATACGAACACTAAAACCCAAGCCCAGTATGGGTTTGAGAATGCTTGACCGCACAACTCGATAAGGCAAACCTCCTCACCATGTTGGTGCGCGGGTTGTTTCGTCGTTGCGCGCATTGCGGTGGCAAAGGCGCATTCTTCACTGGATGGATTGCACGACAAGATCGTTGCAAAACGTGCGGCTTCAAATGGGAGCGCAACTTGGAAGGTTTCCAACTTGGCGCGGCTGCAATGAACATCATGCTCACCGGTGGTTCGTTGTTGTTCGTGATGGGAATCGGAGTTATTGCTACGTATCCAAACGTTCCAACATGGCCGCTCATCGCAGTGGTCTGCGCCGTTGCGCTCATCGTTGGCATCGGTGGTTTCCCCACCAGTTACACGGTGTGGTTGGCAGTGGACTTGCGCATGAATCCGCTCACCGAAGAGGAACTGGCCGACGCGGCCGCACACGCCCGCAAATAGTTATTGCTTGGGAGTGTTTGCGTGTGAACTCGCGCGAATAAGATCGACAAGAAACGCCGTGTAGTCCGCATCGCTGATCGGCTCGGTATCAAGCATGTCGTCAAATACAAATAACGTGTTAAAGAGCAGCAGACTAAAAAATCGACGATCAAAATGTCGGTCGCCTTTAGGAAGTTTAGGAATTGCGCGATCCATAGTCGCTTCACCCCACGCATGCGCTTCATTTGTCAAGTGTCTTATTCGCTGATGAAGCTGAGGGTTTTCGAGCGCAGTAGCAAGAACTTTTAAGCGGAACTCGCGATCCTTTTGCATTGCGCCTGCACCTGGTTTTGGCGATACATGTGCAAACTGTTCCAGCGAAATCTGTTCCGCGCTATCAATCCAGTTATCAATCATTGATCGATATTGAAAAACGAATCCCTCGTACCAATCACCGAGCACAACAGCTAGCAAACCATCGCGATCTTCGAAATACTTGTATATCAGTGGTACAGAAACCTGTGCCTTTTCCGCCACTGCCGAAAGACGTAGGCCAATAATTCCGTACCGATCAATTTCGGTTCTCGCGCTGGCAAGGATATTTTCGCGAGTTGTCGGGTCGCCATAAAAAACTTGTTTAGTCCTTGCCACGTAACGACTTTATGCCGGTGAAGAAACTTAAATGAGTTTTATTCACATGTAGTTGGGCAGAAAAATCTTTTCATGTCTATCCGTCGGCGCTTGGCAAAAAGTGCGGTGTTTTTGCTTTTGCTTGGCATGTTGTCGACGTTCTATCCCAT
>CAINLH010000081.1 GCA_903850275.1 uncultured Acidimicrobium sp. | reverse complement strand
GCGTGCATGTCTGCGCGATTGAATGCACCTTTCACACTCAGCGCACCATTCAACGTGAATGAACGAACTGTTTCGGAAACCGAATTGCCTTCCGGTGGCAGTACCTGTTGCTTAACCGTTTCGCGCGGCCAGCCGGTGTTCACCGGTGAAACGCGATGTTCAAGGTGCTCGGGTAGGCCAACATAAATTTCGCCACCCATTGGGTTTGCAATTTCTTCGCGAATGAAACGACCGATGCTGCGGCCATCCACAAGCCGAACCAAATGCCCCGCCAACCAGCCAAAGGTGAAGGCGTGATAACCGTGCGTAGAACCAACTGGAAAGAGCGGTGCAGTATTTGCCAACCGGGTCACCATCGTGTTCCAATCGAGCACTTCTTCAAATGTGAGCGGGCCATCCACGGTGTACAGGCCAGCCTGGTGCGACAACAATTGCGCAACCGTTACGTTCTCTTTCCCGTGCGCCGCAAACTCGGGCCAAATTTGCGAGACAGGATCTTCGTACGACAATAAACCGCGCTGAACACACATGGCCACTGCTGTTGCAACGACACCCTTGGTGCTGCTGAACACCAGCTGCAACGTGTCGAGTGTGTACGGCTTGGTTGCGTCTCTGTCGAAAAAGCCACCGGCAATGTCAACCACGCACTTTCCCTTATGAAACACCGACACGCCTGCGCCGACGTCATCACGGTTGTCGATGTTCTTTGCCAATGCGTCGGCTACGTCCGACCATCCGTCGGCAACAAAACCGTCGAGTGACACGACTAGCGAACGTCGTCTATGAGGCTTCGAAGCAATTCAACTTGTTGGACAGCGTCGGGGCCGATTGGGTTCACGGAAATAACTGTGACACCGGCTTCCTTGAACGCGGCCAAGCGCTCTTTCACGAAGTTCTTTGGGCCGACAAGGTGTGAATTGAGCAGCCACTCGGAAGGAACCTTTGCTGCCGCCTCTTGCTTCTTGCCATCCAGATACAGATCCTGAATTTCGACCGCTTCTTTTTCGTAGCCGTACGACTTGCAGATGTCGTTGTAGAAGTTTTTGCCGCGGGCACCCATGCCGCCCACGTACAACGCGGTGCTTGGGCGTGCGAAGTCGAGGACTTTTTGTTGGTCCTCACCAGTAAGCGACTCGTCGATGGCCAACATGCCGCCAGCCGAAATGTCCATCGGTGGGCGCGATGCATCACGCTTTGCGTAACCGGCCTTCAGCGCGTCGCCCCACACTTGCTGAAACTTTTCTGGGTAAAAGAAAATTGGCATCCAGCCATCGGCAATTTCGGCCGTTGCTTCAACGCTCTTGCCCATGAGTGACGCCCACCAGATGGGGATGTCTTTGCGCACTGGATGATTGATCAATTTGAGTGCCTTGCCCAAGCCTGTGCCCTGGCCTTGCGGAAGTGGAACCTCCACTGTCTTGCCTTGGTACGACAACGGCTTCTCGCGCTTCCACACTTCGCGACAAATGTCGATGTATTCCTTGGTGCGTTGCATTGGCTTGTCGTATGCCATGCCGTGAAAACCTTCGATGACCTGCGCGCCCGATGCGCCGAGGCCAAGAATGAAACGACCGTTACTCACGTAGTCGCAACCCGCTGCCGTCATTGCAACAAGCGCAGGCGTACGCGAATACACGTTGATGATGCCAGTACCAATTTCGATGCGGTTAGTTACCGCTGCGAGATAACCAATTTGGGAAATGGAGTCGTACGAGTACGCCTCTGCCACCCACACCATGTCGAGCCCCACCTTTTCCAACTCGACAACTTGCTGTGCCGAGGATTGAAAGTCGGAGATGTAGTTGATCATCATGGAAAGTTTCATGATGATGAGACTAGATCGGGCTTAGTTGACTTTGCGAGTTCGGCCTTCCCAGTACGGGGCGCGCAAGTCCTTTTTCAGGATTTTGCCGCTTGGGTTGCGCGGAAGCGCATCGATCCACGCCACCGACTTGGGGCACTTGAACCCAGCCAGGCGCTCCTTGGCAAAGGCGATGATCTCGTCCTCGGTTACCGCAACGTCGGCCTTGCGCACCACGATTGCCATTGGTATTTCGCCCCACTTTTCGTCGGGGATACCAATGACCGCCACGTCGGCAATTGCCGGGTGACCCAT
>CAINLH010000080.1 GCA_903850275.1 uncultured Acidimicrobium sp. | reverse complement strand
TAACTGTCGGGCGCATGATGTGGGGCGTGTTGAGCACCAAAAGCGAGATACAAAAAGAATGGTCTGTCGGGACGAACCGAAACCAAATCGCGAATCCATGTTGTCGATTGATCAATGAGGTCTTCCGTGAGGTGATAGCCCTCTTCCGGCGTGCGCGGCGGGAGAATATGTTGATTGTCTTGCGTTAGTTCGGGGTAAAACTGATCGGTCTCGCCATTGAGGAAACCGTAGAAACGATCGAAACCTTTTTGCAGAGGCCAATTGGTGTGCGGCCCCGCAGCCGTGCACTCCTCCATCGGCGCCAAGTGCCATTTTCCGGCCGCAAGCGTTGCATAACCCTGCTGTCGCAACACTTCTGCCATCGTTGCGGCACGAGGAGTAATGCCTCCGCGCATGTTTGGAAAACCCGTGTTCCAGTTGGAGACCCCGCGCATTCCTACCGAGTGATGATTGCGCCCTGTCAACAAACTTGCGCGAGATGGTGAGCACAGCGCAGTGGTGTGAAAGCCCGTGTAACGCAAACCGTTTTGTGCGAGCCGATCGATGTTGGGCGTTGGAATTGAACTGCCAAAACAACTTGGGTGAGAAAAACCCATGTCATCAAAAACAATGGTGATCACATTGGCCCCGCCAAGGCCTTGCGGCAAATCGGGCCATGCGGGAGTAGATGTTTGATACGTGTCGGAAATGGTGCCTGCGAAGTTGGGTTCGCCAGGGTGTTTCTTAGCGTTCATGATTCTCCATCAGCCCATACTTACACTGGGATAAGTTTTCTCATAGTGTATGCAAATAGTTTGCTAGGTTGTCAATTGATCCAGCACCAAAAGGGGAAAACATGGACATCACTCTGCTCGGTACAGGTAGCCCAATGCCAGACCCAAAGCGCGGCGGCCCAGCCACCTTGGTAAAGGCCGGCAACAGCACCATCTTGGTTGACGCAGGCCGCGCGGTAGTGATGCGTCTCACCGCTGCGGGAACACTGCCCATCTTCTTGAATGCTGTTTTGATCACTCACCTACACAGCGACCACCTCACCGACCTCAACGACGTCATCACTACGCACTACATCATGAGCCAGTCCGAAACGCCACTGCACATTTACGGCCCGCCGCGCACACAAGAAGTTGTTGATGCAACACTCGCTGCTCTTGCGCCAGACATCAGCTACCGCCTTGCGCATCATCCCGACACACTCACATGGCAGCCGAACGTCGTTGTCACCGAAGTACAGCCGGGCATGTCGTTCAGTGTGGGCGAAACAAAAATCTTGGTGGGTAAAACAAATCACGCACCTGTCGAGCCAACTGTTTCTTTCCGCATCGAACATGAGGGAACGTCTGTTGTTCTCGGCGGCGACGGCATTCCCTGTGAAGCACTCGACGAAATTTGTAAGGGTGCCGATGGCTACGTTCAGACCGTGCTTCGCGCCGACTTGGTAAGCCTTGTTAAGAACAAACGATTCCTCGACATTCTCGACTACCACTCCACCGTTGAACAAGCAGCACAAACCGCCCAACGTGCAGGGGTCAAGAAACTCATTCTCACTCACTATGTTCCAAGTATTCAGCCAGGCCAAGAAGAAGAATGGCGTGCGTTAGCCGCTGCGCATTTCTCTGGCGAGATCATTCTCGGCGACGACCTCACCACCACATCACTCTGACAATAGGGAGCCTTCAATGAAAACACTTCGCACACCAGATGAGCGCTTCGCCAACTTGGCGGGTTACGACTTCGCACCCAACTATGCAGAAATCAGTGACGGTCAGCAAGGCACGTTACGAGTGCACTACATCGACGAAGGCCCACGCGATGCGAACCCCGTGTTACTGATGCATGGCGAACCGTCGTGGTGCTACCTCTATCGCAAAATGATCCCCATTTTGGTTGCCGCAGGCCATCGCGTCATCGCTCCCGACCTCGTTGGCTTCGGTCGTTCCGATAAGCCAACAGAACAAACCGACTACTCATATGCCCGACACGTTGCTTGGATGCACGAGCTTCTGATCGACAAACTTCGCCTCACGCACATCACTTTTTTCGGCCAAGACTGGGGCGGCCTGATCGGCCTGCGTATCGTCGCCGCAGCGCCCGAGCGCTTCGACCGAGTGGTCATTGGAAACACCGGTTTGCCGGTGGGGAAAAAGGTCGACTTCTCCGCCAACGACGCGTTTATGCAGTGGCGCAATTTTTCACAGACAACACCCGTGTTTGAAGTAGGGAAAATTGTCAACATGGGAAGCCTGAGCGCGCTGAGCCCGGAAGAAATTGCGGCGTACGACGCGCCATTCCCCGACGAAACATTTAAGAGCGCTGCACGAATCTTCCCAACTTTCGTCCCTGTCACCATCGACGACCCATCCAACAAAGACAACGAAATCGCGTGGGGTGTCTTGCGCAAATTCGAGCGACCATTCCTGTGCGCATTCAGCGATACAGACCCGGTCACCGCCGGGGCCGAAAAGCAATTCATCCGCGAAGTTCCTGGTGCTGCAGGCAAACCACACACGACCGTTGTTGGTGCCGGCCACTTCTTACAGGAGAACCAGGGCCCGCAGCTTGCCAACATCATTGTCGAATTCATTGCTGCAAACCCTTTGTAACGAACAGCAATAGATTGGTTGCGTGTCGCGCAGCCGGTTGCTCGTTGTTGCAATTCTTGCCATCGCACTAACTGCGTGCACCGACCAACCACCTGTCGTACAACCCACGACTACAACTGCCCCAGACCCAAACACCTATATCTCGTTTGCGTTTACGGGTGACGTACTCACTCACACCCCTCTCATCGAGCAGGCTCAGCGCACCGCCATTGCAAAGGGCAGCACGGCCGAATACGACTTCACGCCGATGTTCGAAGACGTTAAGCAATTTGTACAAAGTGCCGATCTGGCAATGTGTCACCTTGAAACACCCATCGCGCCAGAAGGCGAGGCTCTCTCTGCATTTCCATTCTTCGGTGTGCCTAAAGAAGTTGTAACCGCCATTGCCAATGCAGGTTTTGATCGCTGCTCAACCGCAAGCAATCACACCTACGATCGTGGGCTCGACGGGATAGATGCAACCGTAAACGCACTGCTCGAAAATGGCGTCGATCAATCCGGCATGGCACGCACACCAGACGAGATTGAGCCACGCATCGTCGAGGTGAAAGGCGTTCGGCTCTGCTTTTTGTCGTACACCTTTAGCTACAACGGCCTCAAGTTGCCGGAAGGCCAAGAGTGGCGATCTGCCGTCATCAACCCCGACCGAATTTTGCGCGACGCCGAACGTGCGCGCCAACTTGGCTCGGAAGCAACCATCGTCAGCATGCACTGGGGTAACGAAAAAGAGTCGCAAGCAAATTCGATGCAGACAGGCATTGCCGAAACATTGACGGCATCCGGCTTTGTCGACCTCATCGTTGGCCACCACGCACATGTTGTGCAGCCGATCGAGCAAGTCAATGGCGTGTGGGTGATGTATGGGCTTGGCAACGTGCTCTCAAATTTGCCAACAGACGAACGCTGGCCAGCAAACAGCCAGGATGCAGCAATCGCCACAATCAAACTGACGAAGCGGCCTTCGGGAAAAATCAGTTTTGATCGCCCTCAAGTAATGCCAACCTGGGTAGATAAACGCAACGGCTGGGTGATCCGAGATGTGCTTGCAATGCTGAGCGATCCGAAAACTGATTTCGGAACTGCACGAGAACTCGAGTTGTCACTGGGTAGAACAACTCGAGTTCTCGGCGATTTCATCGCTCGGTGACAACAACGGCACCAAGCGCTGCACGTCTTACTTACTTGTGCGAACCCTGAAATTCAGGGTATGCAAGCACACCCATCTCTGCCAAGTCGAGGCCAGCAATTTCGTCTTCGGCTTTAGAGCGAATGCCACCCTTTGTGAACTTGTTCTGCAAGGCGAAGAATGCGTACGAAACCGCTCCGCATACAACGATGATGGTGACGGCACCAACGGCCTGGGCGCCAAGTTGGCCCCAGTCGCCTTCAATGATGCCCTTCACTCCCTCGCTTGACGACCCGTTCCAACCAGCACCGTACGTTCCGTTGGCAAAGATGCCCACGCTCAACGTGCCGAAAAGCCCGCCCACTCCGTGCACGGAAATGGCACCGACTGGATCGTCGATTCCTCGCCGTTCGAAGAAGTACACCGACTCGATGATCAAAATTGCTGCAACGACTCCGATAACTGCCGCGGCCCACGGTGAAACGAAGGCGCACGGTGCAGTAATTGCCACGAGGCCAGCAAGCATGCCATTCACCATCATGCCTGGGTCTGGCTTGCCCGTCTTCCGAGTGATGTACAACATGGCAGCGATCGAACCGAAGGCACCGGCAATTGCTGTGTTGGTTGCAGCAACCGCAAACTGCACATCTGTGGCTGCAAAAGTGCTGGCAGCGTTAAAGCCAAACCATCCGAACAACAAGATAAATGTTCCGAGCATTGCCATTGGGACGTGGTGTCCGGCAATGGTGCGTGGTTTGCCGTCGGCGCCAAACTTGCCGATTCGTGGGCCAATAACAATTGCTCCTGTTAGTGCTGCCACACCACCTACGAGGTGCACGACACCCGAGCCGGCGAAATCCACGTAGCCGGCGCCAAGCGACATCGAGCTCCACGTTTTTGCCAGCCAGCCGCCGCCCCAAGTCCAAGCCGCGATGATTGGGTAATAAATTGCGCCGCAGAAAAAGCCCCACAGTACGAAGCTGCTCCACTTCCAGCGCTCGGCCATCGACCCAGTTGGAATTGTGGCAACGGTGTCCATGAATGCAACCATGTACAAAAAGAAGCCGATTGCGGCCGGTGTCACTGCATCTCCGGTTAACGCCCATCCACCCTTCCACAAGAAGATCCAGTCGCCACTGCCAATGAGCGGGCTACCAACTGCAGCATCCATTCCAAAAGCGGAATAGGAAAACCCGCCGAAAGAAAATGCGAACCCCACGAGATAGAACCCGATGAACCCCAAGCCAAAAATGGCAAAGTTTGTGCTCACCACATGCGCCGCATTTTTTGCCTGCGTAAAGCCAGTCTCGACCAGTGCGAAACCGGCCTGCATAAATACCACCAGCGCCGCGCCGATCACAATCCACAGCAAACTGACTTGCTGCCCCAGCACCGTCACCGGGTCTGGTGTGTCAATAAGAAACTTCATGCTTACCTCCATGTGGTCGCTGTTGGCGGCAACAATAGGAATCTCATATTTCCAAAGCGTCTACACAATGTTTCGGCAGCGTTATTGTTTGTGAACGACCATGGCTACGAAACGCAAGCAGTTGAAACATTCTGTTAACAAGTTGGAGCTTCCTCCACTTGTTGCCGAGCGGATTTCGTGCACGCTGTCGAAGTGGGCTGGCGAAATGGGACGCTGCCATTGGTGTAATGAACAGATCACAGGTAAACGCCGGCGAACGTGGTGCTCCGATAAATGCGGCCGGGCATGGCAGCGCGAACACATCTGGCGCTTTGCTCGATCGGCGGCGAAACGTCGCGCCAAATACCACTGCGTTCGTGCCGGCTGCACCGCACCCAGACGCGACTGCGAGGTGAACCACCTTGAGGCCCGCGAAGGCAAGGGGTATGGTCCGGGTTGCCATCACCACCTACTGCCCGACGCAAATGGTCAAGGCGGATTAGAGGTGTTGTGCCGCGCCCACCACGCAGAGGTGACCGCAGCGCAGGCCTCGGCGCGCGCTGCTGCGAGGCGCGCGGCCAAAGAACTCGCGACAGAAACTACGCTCTGAGTCGTGGCATTCCGTGACGGTGATGGATGGGTGATGTGCTCGTGCGGGCATCGGCACTGGGGCCTACATGGCGCTGCCGGATTGCTGCTTGTTCGCCGCGACCAAGAGCAGCCGCTGGTGTTGTTGCAACTGCGCGCCGCATGGACACACGGCGGCGGAACATGGGCCCTACCTGGCGGCGCACTTGATAGCCACGAAGATTCGGTTACCGCCGCAGGCCGCGAAGCAGCCGAAGAAGCGGGCATCAGCGTTGCCGACTTTGAAGTACGCGATGTTTTTAGCGACGACCACGGCCCTTGGCGTTACGACACCGTGATTGCTCACACACAAAGCGATGCCGGGGCGTACGCGGCTAATGCCGAATCGGAAGATTTGCAATGGGTGGCAATCGACGAAGTGGAAAACTTTCCATTGCACAAGGGGCTTGCGCTTGCGTGGCCCCAGTTGCGCGTGCGCGTATTAGCGACGCTTGCTTAATCGCGCCATTGCGGCAAGACCGATGCGTCAGCCCAGTAGGAGTGCGTTCCGCTAGAGATGCGCTCCGGCAACATAATCGAGCAAATCGGCCCGCTAGCTACATCTTGCGCGCTAAATACCACACATTCTGAAACATCGCGATTGATATCTGTCGTAAACGTAATCAAGTAGCCATCGTCTTCTGACGTTGCCCCAACTCGCGGTGCCATCACGGTTTCGCTACAAAAAACGCCATCTCCGAATACGTATTGCTCCTCGGTAGCGCGAACCACATCGTGCTTGATGATTCCCTCAAAAGTGAACCAGCCTTTTGTTGGCACAGCGCTGTACACGTATTGATAGGGGTTGCCAAGGTTGGCGTTGTTGATCATGCCAAATTCGGTGATGGTGTCCGACAAATGCCCTTCAATGACTTTGCCCGTCTTCATGTTCAATCGCCATCGATACGGGCGCGACTCCATCGAATGCAAGTCGAGAAAGCGAAACATCTTTGCATTCATGTCGGTATCGGTTGCAACGTTCGGCGACGGATTCGATTCGAAATATCCGTCTAGAACAATTTCGTCACCATCTTCAAACGCATTGATCCAGTGCAAGACAAAGGTGGGTTTGCACTCGAACCATTTCATGTCGGAGGCCGACCCATGACGGGGAATAACACCGAGACGCATAGGCATCTCTTTGTGATATCGCGTGGCATACACGCCTCGCTGCATCAACTCTTGGTCCCAGAACAACGGACAGTCATTCAAGATGGAATAGTTGTTGGTGATGGCCATGTCGTGCGGCAGCCGCGCACCCGGCAACGGCACCTCGACATAGTGCGCCAACTGGCGTTCGGCATTGACAACGCCGTAATGCATGAATGGCGCCGAGGTCTGATAGTTGAAGAACATCAACTCCCCCGTGCGCTCGTCAACCTTGGTGTGCGCCGAAACACCCGCCGTAGGAAACTTGCCCGACCACGACTCTTTGCCCAAATCATCCAACGTCAGTGGATCCAGCCGATACAAATCACCGCACTGATAAAAACTGGTGAGGGCAATACCGTTATGCACCACAACATCAGTGCTTGATGCATCTTTCATTCGCGTTCGTGCGCCCCAGCCGTCTTCCCTTATTGCAATTTTTGGCAACTCGGCAAGCCCCGCCCACAGTGGGCCTCCATGTTCAATCTCGGCAGCCAAACCTTCGGTGCGAATGAAACGATTTCGATACTCTGCGCGACCGTCCCGAAACGACATCATGTGCAACATGCCATCGCCATCAAATGGGTGATATCGCTCGAGCGACGGCATCAGTGGGTTTTCGGTATTCCGCAAATACACGCCTTGCAAGTCGCTTGGAATAGTGCCCTTCACCACCATCTCTGTGGCATCGAACTCGCGCGACTGTGGGCGCCACGCGCCAGTTCGGTATGGGTGGCTGTCGTCTGGGGGCAGCAGCGATTCGAATTCTCGGTGAGTCGTTGTCACTGACCCTCAGATTATGCTGGCGAGATGACAATTGAAGCAACCAAGACACAGGCCTACCTCGACGACCGAGCCCACGTTTTCCACTCGTGGTCTGCGCAGGGAACTCTTAACCCTGTTGAAATAACGGGCGGAGAAGGCTCGTACTTCTGGGACTCGACCGGCAAAAAGTACCTCGACTTTTCAAGCCAATTGGTCAACCTCAACATTGGTCATCAGCACCCCAAACTGATTGCAGCAATTCAAGAGCAGGCAGGAAAGCTGTGCACCGTTGCGCCAGCGTTTGCGAACGACGCGCGCAGCGAGGCGGCACGCTTGATCACCGAACTAGCCCCAGGCGACTTGAACATGGTGTTCTTCACCAACGGCGGTGCTGAAGCAGCAGAAAATGCCGTGCGCATGAGCAAGCTTCACACCGGCCGACACAAAATCTTGACGATGTACCGCTCGTACCACGGTTCGACCGCAGGCGCGATTGCACTTACTGGCGACCCACGCCGTTGGCCAAACGAAACCGGCGCTTCGGGCGCAGTGAAGTTTTGGGGACCATACCCCTACCGTTCGGCATTCCATTCCTCCAACGCACAGGAAGAGTGCCAACGTGCACTGCAGCATCTCGAAGACGTATTGATGGTTGAAGGCCCACACACTGTTGCCATGATCGGCCTCGAATCTGTTGTCGGCACAAACGGTATTTTGGTTCCACCAGACGGTTACCTCAAGGGCGTGCGTGAAATTTGCGATCGCTACGGCATCGTCATGATGTGCGACGAAGTGATGGCCGGCTTCGGCCGTTGCGGCGAGTGGTTTGCCGTCAACAAGTGGGACGTAACCCCCGACTTGATCTGCTTCGCAAAAGGCGTCAACTCTGGATACGTACCTCTTGGCGGCGTGGTCATCAGCCAAAAGATTGCCGACTCGTTCAAAGACCGTGTGTACCCTGGCGGCCTCACATACAGCGGACACCCACTTGCATGTGCTGCAGCAGTTGCGTCAATCAACATTTTCAAGGAAGAAAAGATTGTTGAAAATGCACGCAGCCTAGGCACCGACGTCATTGGCCCCGAGCTTGAAAAACTGAAGGCGAAGCATCCATCAATTGGTGACGTTCGCGGCCTCGGCGTGTTCTGGGCAATCGAGTTGGTTCGCAACCGCGAAACTCGCAAGCCACTCGTGCCATTTAACGCTGGCGGAGCAGATGCGAAGCCAATGGTTGATTTTGCAAATGCTTGCAAAGCCAAGGGTCTTTGGCCATTCGTGCACTTCAACCGCACGCACGTTGCACCACCGTGCAACGCGTCGGCCGACGAACTGCGCGAAGGTATTGCCATTCTCGACGAGGCTCTCAGCGTCGCCGACTCGTACTACGAGGGCTAAACAACTACAGCGTCGCGGTAACGCGCACGCTGCCAACTGGCTTACCGTGGCCGAAAATTACAGAGTCGAATGCGCGCGGATCAACTGCGCTCACGTCTACCCCGAGTGCTTGTAACGCAAACTTCATTACTGGCGGACGTGCACGGTTAGCGCCATCAGAAATCTTTAATGCGATCGCCCGCCCGTCTGGCAACGCAATGGCAAAAACTCCCTCAGCGCCATCCTTGCCCATCAACCCAGGTACACCCTGAATCAGCAGCGTGATGTCGCGCGTTGGGCCGCCAAGCATTTCGGGGTGTTGCCTAATGGCCGTTGCCACTTGGCCCGCGGCGCTCGAGGATGGCGCAAGAGCCACACTGCGGAATGCGCGCGCCAAACCAGTGAGCGAGAGCGCGTGCGCGGGGGCGCCGCAACCATCTACGCCGATGAAGGATGCCTCCTCGCCCGCAAGCTGCGGAACCATTTCGGTTATTCGCTGTTGCAACGGATGGTCCACGTGCAGATAACTCTCTAGATCCCAACCGTTGTGCACGCACGTTGCCAACATTCCAGAGTGCTTACCAGAGCAATTCATTTGCAGCGCAGTCTTTACCCCACCGGCCCGAATAGCTGCATCCTGCGCATCTGGGTCGAGCGGATAGTCGGCAGTGTTGCCAAGTGCATCTTCGGTCAGGCCAGCCGTTGCCAAAATTTCCTTGGCGGTGGAAAGGTGCTCGGCCCTGCCGTCGTGGCTTGCACACACAAGCGCCAGCAATCTGGGCGGCAACGACAGCCCGCTTGCAACCATTGCGGTTGCCTGAATTGGTTTTGTCGACGAACGCGGAAACACCACGGCCCCCGCATCGCCTAACGCAAATGCAACCGAACCATCTGACTCAAGCGCCACAACCGCGCCGTAATGCACCGACTCGTCGTGTCCATTACGCGTAGTTACTGCAAGTTCGACGAATGCGTCGCTCAATGGAGACGCGCTCATGAGCCCAGTGCTTCCATCAACATGGTCATGAAAACTTCGTGGCTGGCTTTGGTCACCACGCGCGCGTTAGCTGCCTCATGCATCACGCCGAGCGTATCCATCACCACCATCCCTCGAGTGAGGTGCGACTGAGTCTCTACTGCAAGAAACCACTCTTGTGTTTCGGTAGCAACCTTTTCATTAATGGCGTATGCAATTGCTATTGGGTCGGGCAAGTCGAAACCCGCAAGGTGCGTCTCTTCGGCGCAAAAACGTTCGAGTACACGCTGAATGTCAACTGCGAACTGTGCCCGATCGGTACCGAGAGCGCGAATTGCATCGGCCTCTTTCGGAGTGATGACCGCCTCTGTTCTCGAGATGTCCCACCCCACAAACTCCAATTTCATTCCCGATTGCAAAACAATGTCTACCGACTCTGGGTCGACCCACATATTGAACTCGGCAACCTGTGTGACGTTGCCAATGTGGTCGGCAACAGCACCCATCACCACACAGCGCTTGATGAGCGATGCAATGGTCGGGTCTTTGCGCAGCGCTAGTGCAATGTTGGTAAGCGGCCCAAGCGTGACAAGCTCTAGCTCGTGTGCATGCCGATGTGCTGCTGAAATAATTTCATCAATGGCGTCTCCCGGTGTCGGCACCCTGCCAAATAGTGGCAAACCAATGTCGCCCATGCCGTCTACTCCGTGCACAAATTGCGCAGTATCAAGCGTGCGCACCAGTGGTTGGGCGGCACCAACATAAATGGGCACTGTGCTTGCACACAGTTCGGCCGTGTAGAGGGCGTTCTGCACGCCCATCTCTAGGGGGACATTGCCCGCAACCACGCTGATACCCCTCACTTCAATGTCGGGGTGTCGAAGGGCAATAATCAGTGCAACTGCGTCATCGCTTGCCGTATCGGTATCGATCCACATCTGTCGTTTCATCGCGCAACACCGTAACACTCCCACTACTATCGCCCAATGCGCCTCGTGTTGCGATTTGTCGTAATGGCAGCAGTGTTGGCCGTTCCAACGCATGCCAGCGCCGATGACACAGTTTCTCCCCCTCGCTATGTTTTTCCTTTTTCAAAAATCCCCGTTACATACCCTCGTGATCATGTCGACTACCCGGCAGCCGATGTAGAGGGTTGTTACGCGCGCGTGCTTGCACCAACTGCCGGGACGGTCACGCAAACACACACTCGTGACAAGTGGGTAAAAGAAGTTGATACGCCAGGTACCCGCGGTGGCAAAACAGTAACCATCGAGGGTGACGACAACGTTCGCTACTTCTTCTCGCACCTAGGGCGAGTAAAGGTGCGTGTTGGACAACGCGTCGCACCAGGCGACTGGATTGGCGTGATGGGCTCCAGCGGAAATGCACGAATCACGCGCTGCCATACACATTTTGGAATCTCACGCATCTGCCCACTTGCCGAGGCCTACCTACTGCAAGGCGAGATTTGGCCGCAGCGATATTTGGATGCGTGGCGTGAAGGAAAGCAGCTTTCGCCAAAGCGCGAGGTTGCAAAAAACGCAAACAGCGATCCGCAAGGTTGCGTCCGCAGCAGGGCTGATACTCGCGCAGCGTCACCGCGCAGTGTTAGTGGTTAAATCAGGCCGAGTTCTTTAACGGCGTCGCGCTCTTCGAGCAATTCAGCAACCGAAGCATCAATTCGTGCGCGACTAAACGCATCGATATCAAGGCCCTGCACGATTGAGTAGTCGCCGTTGGTGCACGTGCATGGAAACGACGAGATAAGGCCTTCTGGCACTCCGTAGCTGCCGTCGGACGGCACTGACATAGAAACCCAATCTCCTGCTGGCGTACCAAGTACCCAGTTGCGCACGTGATCGATTGCGGCGTTCGCAGCGCTTGCCGCAGACGACGATCCGCGAGCCTTGATGACGGCAGCACCACGCTTGGCAACTGTTGGGATGTACGTCTCTTCGATCCACGATTGATCGTTCACCAACTGCGCTGCATTTTTTCCGTCTACTTCGCAGTGGAACAAGTCGGGGTACTGCGTTGTGGAGTGATTGCCCCAGATGGTCATCTTCTTAATTGAAGTGACTGGCTTACTCACGCGTTGCGCCAACTGACTAATTGCACGGTTGTGGTCGAGGCGTGTCATTGCGGTGAACTGACGCGGGTCGGTGTTGGGTGCGTTGTGCATTGCAATAAGCGAGTTGGTGTTGGCAGGGTTTCCAACCACCAGAACTTTGATGTTCTTTTTTGCGTTTGCACTAATCGCCGCACCCTGTGGCTTGAAGATGCCACCGTTTGCCGACAACAGATCGGATCGCTCCATGCCATCTTTGCGAGGCATTGCGCCAACCAACAGTGCAATATCGGCATCGCCGAATGCCACATTGGCATCATCGGTTGTTATGACATCGACTAGTGGAGAAAATGCGCAGTCGTCAAGCTCCATCTTCACACCGCCAAGTGCACCGAGCGCTGGCGTCACTTCAAGCAACTGCAAAATTACGGGCGTATCGGGCCCGAGCATTGCGCCTGATGCGATTCGAAAAAGAAGGCTGTAGCCAATTTGGCCGGCAGCGCCTGTTATTGCGACACGTACTGGTGTTTTCATAAACGAAACCCTACTTCCCTACTGCTTGCATGATGAGATCCGCATAGACCTTCTGACCCTCTTCGTTGAGGTGAATTTTGTCGCCGTACAAGTATTCGGGGTGTTCTTCCGCGTACGTGTACCAATCCAAAACCTTGACATTTCCATACTTGTCTGGCATTGCCTTCACCAGTGCGTTGTTTGGATCCTGCCATGGCTTGCTGGGCACATGAGCGGTCAGGAACAGCACCAAATCGACGTCTGCCAGTGGAACCATTATTTCGTCAAGCGTTTCTTGGTCGACATAGTTGTTGGTGCCCAAGTGGATGATGACGAACTCACCCAGTCGATTGATTGACTTCACATAGTTTGAAATTTCTAGTGCCTGACGAAATGATCGGCTCTTCAGCGCATCAACCGTGATGCCGCGTTCGGTGAGAATGTCTGCCGCACCAAGCATGACCGAGTCGCCAATGGCAAGAATTGGAATGATTTGCCCATCAAGCGTGGTGGTTGCTGTTCCAGGAATTGATGTCTGTCCAGGGACTGTTGTGCCAAGCAAATTTTCTACCACGTCTTCGTTTTCTTTGATGCTCTCGGCAATCTTTCCTTCGCCCGTGCCGAATGCGAGGCTGCCAAAAGCAAATACAGGGATAACCGCCGCGACTACCAGGCCAGCCACCACTTGGCGCTTGCGCTCTCGGTCGGCATCATTGCGAGGCGAACGCAGCGTGCGCACCCATTCGCCGAACGCGCCTGTGCGAACCGGCATTTCGATAAATCGATACGAAACTTCGGTGATGATCAGTGTGATTGTAAACAGGACAACGAACTCCATTACCGAGAGATAATTGCTGGCAACTTTCCGATGTATTTGAAAGACAGGCCAGTGATAGAGGTACAGGCCATACGACCGTCTGCCGAAATACACGAACAGCGGGTTGCCCAACAGTCGTTTACCGATGAAGGTGTGCGGATGCACCGCTGCCGTAATCGTTGCAACAGCCGCCAACCCCACCAAGAAGAACCCGCCTTGAAATAGCGGGTCGTAGCCGCGAATGGCTCCCGTGCCTGGAACCTCCACCACATCGTGGAAACGCCACATTAATAACGTAACGCCCGCCAAACCGGCGAATCCGATGATGTCAATGAAGCGACGGTCGCTGCTTGGGTGCGCAGCATTAAACATGGTTGGTTGGTAGACAAACGCCAGTGCCGCTCCAATGAACAGCCCACCCGAACGACCGATTGTTCCTAGAAAGAGAAAGTCGATGCGCGCCACTGCGTGACCAAAGAGCGAGATGTAATGCTCTGGCGTTTCAATGACTGTTCCGCGCACGCCCGGCGCATAACTTGTCGCGACATAGACGGCCACAAGAACGGAGATACCGAGAAATATCGCGCCGAGTTTGTTTGTCCGTTTGCCGGCAAGTCGCAGCACAGCTGCAATCAACAGCGGCCACACCAGATAAAACTGCTCCTCCACTGCAAGCGACCACAAGTGTCGTAGCGGGTCGAGCGCGGTGCCATCAAAATACGAAGACTGTGCCCAAATCTTGAACCAGTTGAAACCATAAATAAATGCAGCAATGACATC
>CAINLH010000079.1 GCA_903850275.1 uncultured Acidimicrobium sp. | reverse complement strand
CTCGTCGCTTTCTGGAATGCCCATCATTTCGCAAATGATTTGCAGCGGAAACGGTGCAGCGATGTTGTCAACAAAGTCAAACTCGCTGTCGCCAAACTTTTCGATGGCGCGGTCCACGATGGTGCGGGCCTTGTTCTTGACGTATTCCTCAACGCGCGCAATTTCTTTTGGTGTGAAGCCCTTTGAAACTATGGTGCGAAGGCGCACATGTTTCGGGTCGTCCATGCTGATCATGGAGCCAAAGAATTCGTTGAGTTCCACCGTGAGGTCGGGGATGTTGGTGCCTTTGCCGCTGCAGAACAAGTCTGGGTTGCGGCTGGCATGCCAGATGTCCTCGTGTTTGGTGAGCGCCCAATAGCCGGGTCCAACGGGGAAGTTGACGAGGGGTATTTCCTCAAAGAATTTGACGGGGGCCTTGCGACGCAGGGTGGCAAAGGTTGATTCCCGTAGTTGCTGGGGGGCTTTCCAAAATTCGGGGTCGGAGATGTTGATGCTGTCGAGCGCCACTTCGGTGAGTTCCATGGGCAAATGGTACCGTTCTACAACTATTCATTCAGGATCGAACGGAGCCAAACATGTCCGAAGCAGTTATTGTCGCAACAGCCCGCAGCCCAATTGGTCGTGCAAATAAGGGCAGCCTTATTGAGTTGCGCCCAGACGATATGTCAGCACAAATTGTGCGCGCACTGATGGCCAAAGTTCCACAGGTGAAGGCAAGCGACGTAGAAGACCTCATGCTTGGCATTGGCCAGCCTGCAGGCGAAGGCGGTTTCAACATTGGTCGTATGGTGGCAATTCTTGCTGGCCTTGACGATGTTCCTGGCGTCACTGTTAACCGTTACTGCTCGTCCAGCTTGCAGACCATTCGCATGGCTGCACATGCCATCAACGCTGGCGAAGGCGATTGCTTTATCGCAGCAGGCGTAGAGACAGTCAGTCGTTACGCGCACGGCGCAAGCGACATGGCACCGAATGCAATCTTCAAGCCATCGGGCGAGCGCACCAAGTTGCGTGCAGCCGGCGGCCAGCCAGCATGGACTGCGCCAACAGGTTTGCCAGACGCGTACATCGCAATGGGTCAGACTGCAGAAAACGTTCGCGAAGTTGAAGGTGTTACTCGCGAAGAGATGGACGCATTCGGTGCACGTTCGCAGCAGTTGGCTGTGAAGAACCAACAGAACGGTTTCTTCGAACGCGAAATTACGCCGCTCACACTTCCAGACGGAACGGTTGTCAGCAAAGATGACGGCCCACGCGATGGCACCACGGCCGAGGGCCTTGCAGCACTCAAGCCAGTGTTCCGCCCAGACGGACAGATCACTGCAGGCAACGCATGCCCACTGAACGATGGTGCTGCGGCAGTCATGGTGATGAGCGCAAAGAAGGCCAAGCAACTTGGCATCACGCCACTTGCACGCATTATCTCGTCGGGTGTTTCTGGGCTCAACCCAGAGATCATGGGCCTTGGTCCAATCGAAGCATGCCGTCAAGCACTGAAGCGTGCGGGCATGACGATTGACAACATCGACCTAGTCGAGATCAACGAAGCATTTGCCGCGCAAGTAATCCCATCCGCCAAGCACTTGGGTATCAGCATGGACAAACTCAACGTGCATGGTGGTGCAATCGCACTTGGTCATCCATTCGGTATGACCGGCGCACGCATCATGACCACGCTCATCAACGGTTTGCAAAGCACCAACAAGACAGTGGGCATGGAGTCCATGTGTGTTGGTGGCGGCCAAGGCATGGCCATGATTGTCGAGCGCCTGAGCTGATTTAGTTCAATTGTTCGCGCCGGTTCAGTCGCCACAACATCAGTGCGGCCGAACCGGTAAGAACGGTCATCAATAACCCAACTGCACCGAACGCGGCGAGCGAGCCAAACCTTCCGTACAGCGATGGGGTGGTGAACGCCAACGTCATCGACATCAACAAACCAGAAGCACCTGCCAAGCCTTGGGCTGCAGATGCGCGGCCAAGCGGTGCCGCTTTTGCAACAGCAGCTGCCGACGATGGATACATCAGTGCTTGCGCCACACCTTCAAACACGTTGAGTGCGATAACCGGCCCTAACGTGCTGAATGCGCCGTAACCCGTAACGGCGGGAACAACAAGAATCATCATCCACAACGAAATCTTTTGTGGGTCATATTTGTCGGCAAGCCGCCCACCGAATGTAGAGAAGATAAAAAACGGAACGGTGTACAACGCAAACGAAATGCCCACCATGGAGTTGCCGCCACCCAAGTCGGTGAGATACCTGTCCCACAGTGCATCAAAAATGCCAACTGGCGCCTGGATAGCCATTGCAACAATGACGGCAATGCGCACGCGCGGGTAGCGCAGCAACTCCAGGCTTGGCTTTCGCGAGTCGGTGGATTTTGGAAGTTGCGGAAAAGACCGAAACGAAATGGTGAACATCGAAATTAAGTTCACGAAGCCGAACAACAGGAACACCGAACGCAAACCGATTGGGTCGATAAGCAAACCGCCAAACAGCGGGCCTGCAACAAACCCCAATAGTTCCACGCCAGCAAGGCGGCCCAGGCGTTCGCCCCGGCGCTCTGGGTCGACATGCGCAATCAGCGCGCGAACTGCGGGGAAGACGAAGCCGAACGACGATCCAATCACTGCTCGGGCTAAAACAAACTGGGGAAGGCCGGTGCCGAAGGCCATAAGCAACGAACCCATTGCGCCAAGCAACATGCCGCCCATGATGAGCCGCTTGGTGTGGCCGCGGTCGGCAAACGGAGAAACAAATAACTGCACGAGGAAGCCAGTAAGAAAACCCGAACCCGCAATGAGCCCAAGGCCCGAATCGGGGAAACCGTAGGTGTCTTGCAAGTCGCCCAGTGCGGCGAAGATAACCGAGTTGGACGTGGCAACGGCAAACGAACACGCCATCAACAACAACGCGTCGGCGCGGTGATCACGCTCGCGAATTGTCATCGCGTCAGTGTACTTGTGGTGTTTGAAGCCTTAGCGGCCTAGTTCGTCTAGCACTGCATCGCCAAACGATGGCCATGCACTCAGTGCCCATTCATCAAACTCGCGATCGGTGAGTGCGAAGCACGAAACGTTTGCAACTGGGTCTACCCACACGAATGTTCCGGTGCCACCGAAATGACCAAAGGTGGAAGAACTGTTGCGAGTAGCCGTCCAGTGCGGGTGCTTTGCGCCTTTGATCTCGGGCCCAAGGCCCCATGGGCACGGCGAGTAACGGCCAAGGCCAGGCACAACGCCTTCAAGTTCGCTGTATTGCACCGAGGTTGCTTCGGCAAATGTAGAACGCGCAAACAGAGTTGGGTGACGCATCTCGGCTGCAAACAACGCGAGGTCGGCAAGTGTCGAGTGCACATCTTTTGCGGCCGAGCCCAACAGTTCCGTTGACGACATCTGCAGTGGGGCAAACACCGCTTCGAACAAATACTCATCAAAATGAATACCGCTGGCCTCGGCAACATGCTGCGCAATCATGTCGTAACCGGTGTTGGAATAAATGCGTTTGCGTTCGGCGCTCACGATTGGCTCGACGGCATCGAAGCCGTAACCACCTGCATGCGCAAGCAGCTGTCGAAGCGTTCTTCCGTGCTGTCCAACTTCGGCGTCAAGGCTTGTGGTGCCGTCTTCAACGGCAATCAGTGTTGCCCACGCGGTCATCACCTTTGAAACAGATGCAAGTCGAAAGCGGGTGTTGGTGTCTCCGTGCAGATGCACGTTGCCAAATTGGTCGATTACTCCGGCTGCGGCATTAGTGACCGGCCACGATTCAACGAGTTGAAACGACTTAAGTTGTGCAGCGCCCACAGGCACTAAGTATTGCTGCGAATCAGTTCTGCAACGCGGAATGCCAAATCCAACGACTGGCGAGCGTTGAGGCGTGGGTCGCACACCGTTTCGTAGCGCGTGTCCAAGTCTTCGTTGCTGACGCCTTCCGAGCCGCCAAGGCACTCGGTCACGTTGTCGCCGGTGAGTTCGATGTGGATGCCGCCTGGCCATGTGCCTTCTGCGCGGTGAGCCTTCACGAAGCCAACGATTTCGCTCATGATGTCTTCGAAGTTGCGGGTCTTTCGGCCGTTTGGTGCAGTGAAAGTGTTGGCGTGCATCGGGTCGCATGCCCACACCACTGGGTGGCCGGCGTCGCGCACTGCGCGAAGCAATGGGCGAAGCGAGTCTTCAACGCTGCTGGCACCCATGCGCGAAATAAGCGTGAGGCGGCCTGGTATGCGTGCAGGGTTTAGTTTCTCGCACAGCGACAACACGTAATCGACGTCGGTTGTCTTGCCGATCTTGCAACCCAGCGGGTTTTCTACGCCGCGCAAAAACTCCACATGTGCGCCGTCGAGTTGGCGGGTTCGCTCACCAATCCACAACATGTGCGCGCTGCAGTCGTACCAACCGCCAGTAAGCGAATCTTGGCGGGTGAGCGCCTCTTCGTAGCCCAAAATCAGTGCCTCGTGGCTGGTGTACACATCCACCTGGTGCAGTGCGTTATTGGTCTCGGTGTCGATGCCGCAGGCACGCATGAATGCAAGCGCGCGCTCTACTTCCGACGCAACTTGTTCGTATCGCTGGCCCTCTGCGCTTGTTGCAACAAACTCTTGGTTCCAGGAATGCACGCGGTTCAAGTCGGCGAAGCCGCCTTTTGTAAACGCGCGCACCAAGTTGAGCGTGCTTGCGGCCTGATGGTATGCCTGCACCAAACGTTGTGGGTTTGGCACTCGTGCATCAAGATTTGCGATTGGGTCGTTCACCATGTGGCCACGGAACACTGGCAACTCGTTGCCGTCCACCATTTCGGTGTCGTTCGAACGTGGCTTAGCAAACTGTCCGGCAATGCGGCCAACCTTCACCACGGGTACGCCCATGGAGTAGGTGAGCATCACTGCCATCTGCAAAATCACGCGCAACTTTTCGCGAATGTTTACCGCAGTAAATTCTTCGAAGCTTTCGGCACAGTCGCCGGCCTGCAACAAAAATGCGTTGCCGCTTGCCACCTGGCCAAGTGCGGCCTGCAACGAGCGAGCCTCACCTGCAAACACCAGTGGAGGAAACGACGCGATTTGTTTCAGCGCGCCATCAAGGTGCGCAGCGTCGGGCCAGTTTGGCTGTTGCACGGCAGGGAATGCCTGCCATGAAGAGGGTGTCCAATTACGTGTGCTCATACGTCAATGGGAAGTGTACGAACTCGATCGCGCTAAACCCAGCGGGTTTAGACGGTCAGGAAATCGCCAGCGTCGTCGCGCAACGAATCAACGGCACGGCTCACCAAACGGCGGGCTGCCTCTGCTGTAACGCCAAGCTCTTCGCCAACCTGACGGAAGCTCTTGCGCTCGCCGTCATGCATGCCGAAGCGTGCTTCCACCGCGTAACGAGCACGCTCGTCCAAGGTGTTCAGCAAGTTGTCAAGCAAGTCGGTTTCAACCATCGACATCACGGCCTCTTCTGGGCTGATGTCGTCGTTAGGAACCAAGTCGCCAAGCGTTGCGTCGCCGTCGTCGCCAATGGTTTTGTCGAGCGACACTGGGGTGGTGAGGCGGTGCAGTTCGGCGTTCATCGAGTCGAGGCCTTCGGCATCGCCCGAGCCCTGACGAAGTGCTGCGCGCACTGTTGCCGAGCGATCGCCAGGAATACGGATGAGGCTTGCCTTCTGGTCGAGTGCACGGCCAATGGCCTGACGAATCCAGAATGTTGCGTAAGTCGAAAATTTAAATCCACGGCGCCAGTCGAACTTGTCGACTGCGTGCTCCAGGCCCAAGTTGCCTTCCTGGATCAAGTCCAGCAAGTCCATGCCCTGTGGCAATGGGTAACGGCGGGCAATAGAGACCACCAGTCGGAGGTTGGAGCGGATGAAGTGATCCTTGGCCTTGGCTGCGGCGCGCAAATCGGCGCGAAGTGCTGCGCCACGCTCGCCGGCTGCCAGCTTTGCGGTGGCGTCACGGCCCTTTTCGATGGCCTTGGACAGGTTGCGCTCGTCCTCTGCGTTCAGCAGGGGTACTTTGCCAATTTCGTTGAGGTAGAGACCAATTGCATCAGACATGGGGGGACCGTTTCTTGGGGGGTGGGGGGTTTTGGGGGGTTGCTATTAGTGGGGTATGTGACATTAGTTCATCGGCAGAAATATTGGAAGGGGTTAGAACAAATTTCTTGAAACTTTTATTTCCATACGGGCATTGGCTTTCATCGGACTCTGAGGGTTGGCCGAATTGGCCTCGGGTTGCAAATTGTTATGAGAGGGGTAGAAGCACGGCTTTCTTAGACTGCAGGGGTGCCCCAAACCGTCATTCGCCGAGTCGGCCTCTTCGGCGGCACCTTCGACCCACCACATGTGGGCCACTTGGTCACTGCGGTCAACGTTCGCCACGCCCTCAACTTGGATCTTGTGGTGTTGATGGTTGCGCACGACCCGTGGCAAAAGTCTTCCGAGCGAGGCGTCACTCGCGCGCTAGATCGGTTGGCGTTAGTCGAAGCAGCAGTGAGCGATGTGGAGGGTTTGGTTGCGGGGCGCGACGAGATCGACCGCGGTGGCCCAAGCTTCACTGCAGACACATTGGAAACAATGTCGCTCAAGTATCCGGATGCGCAGTTGTTCACCATCGTTGGTGACGACGCTGCTGCCGGCTTGCCAACTTGGGAGCGCGTCGAGTCTGTTGTGGCGCAATCACAATTGGTGGTTGTCGACCGGCCCGGTGTCAGCGTGCAACTTCCCTCACAATTCGAATGGTTGCGTGTCGAGTCTCCGCGCCTCGAAGTAAGCAGCACCGATTTGCGGGCTCGCTTCACCGACGGCCGACCGCTCGACTATTTGGTGACTGCACCTGTATTGGCAGAAATCGAGAAGCGTGGTTTGTACGGCTCAGGTGGAAGAATCTCTTAGTCCATGACCGCAATAGTTTCCCGACAACGAAAGCGTCTGCTTGCCGCCATGCTGTGCGGCATTGGCGCAGCGTGCCTGCTGCCCATTGGTGGTGTGTATGGTGCACGCACGTTGCTCAATTCGTCGGGGGGCAAAAACGTTGATGCTTCCGGTGCACTCAAAATCCCCGCAACACCCGCCGCATTATTGGTCACCGTTAACGACGTCAACGTTGCTACTTCGCTTACCGCGTTCGTGCTCGACCCATCGGGCGCTGGCGGCACCATTGTTTCCATCCCGGTTGGTTCGCGTGCCGAAATCATTGGTAACGAAGCACCACGTCGCGTGGGCGATTCGTTCACTCAGGCTGGTCTCGCTGCTTTGCAGTTGGATGTCGAGGGCTTGCTCGATGTTTCATTCAGCGTGGTAGGTGCTGTCAGTGCAACCGACATCACCAACGTGTTCAGCATGCTTCCCACTGTGGACGTCACCTTTGACGTTCCATTGATCAATACTTCACTTGTCATGCCCGACCCGGCAACCACCACCACGGTGAAGCGTCGCTCAACCGAGACAACGCTGCCGCCGCAACCCATTGCAACCGACACCGAAGTGTTTCCTGCAGGCACCCAAACATTGACCGCCGACCAAATGACTCTTACATTGATGGCACAAAAACTGAGCGAGCCAGAGTCAACACGTTTGCCGCGCATCAAGTCGCTGTGGGCAGGCATTGCTTCGGCAGTTGGCACTGGGTTACCGCCCGAGCAACTGCAACTCTCACCAACGAGCACACCTAACGAAGTGCCTACAGACATCGGCACGTTCATGCGCCGTGTATTTGCCGGCCCCGTTCAGGTTTGGCAGCTGTCGGCCCAGCCGCTTAGTGGCGCCGACAACCCAGCACTGCTCGACTTGTACGCACTCGATCGGTTCGAAGTTTTGATGATCATGGCAAGTGTTGCGCCAAGCAGCCTCTCGCTTCCATCTGGCTCGCTAGCAATTCAGGTTGATAGTTCATTGAACGATGCCAACGTCACGCGCGCAGTTGTCGAGCGCCTCAACTACATCGGCGCTTCGGTCGTGCTCATTCGCGAACTCACCGACACGCCGCCGCAGCAAACTATTTTCCGTTACTCCGATAAGGCAATGGTGGAGTTGGCAAAGGTTGGCCTCGAAGCGGTGCTTGGGCCACTGAAATATCAGCAGTTGAAGAAACCGGTAGAGGGAATCAGCGCACAGATCGTCATCGGCCAGGACTTTGTCAACTTCCTCGGTTCGTCGCCGGCGCTGCCACCCACCACGATTGCCGCAGATGAATAACGCTGTGGCAAGTGCGCGAGAAGTGGCCATCATCGCCGCGCGCGCAGCCGACGAAAAGCAGGGCAGCAACATTCAGGTGCTTGATGTTGGTGATGTTCTTGCGATTACCGAAATGTTTGTGGTCACCAGCGCCAGCAACTCGCGCCAAGTGCGCACAATCGCCAGCGAAATCACCACCCAAGTACGCGAGCAACTTGGCCGAGCACTGCTACGAAGCGAGGGTGCCGGCGAACAGCAGTGGGTGCTGCTCGACTACGGCGACGTGATTGTCCACATTTTCGCCGAGGAAATGCGCGAGTTCTACGAAATTGAGCGCCTCTATACCGATGTTCCTGTAGTCAGTTGGCAATCCTCGGTAAGGGATTAAATCTGATGAGTCGTTTATCGATACCTGTCAAAGTTCTTGCGCTGAGTTTTGTTATTTTCCTCTCATCAACTTGCGTGATAGTTGGAGCCGCAGCCAACGGAGGCAAATGCAGTAAGGCTGGTTTAACGCAAACCACGAAAGGCGTGAGTTACATTTGCGTTGCATCTGGGAAAAAGAATGTTTGGAAGGCGAAGCCAGTAACAGCAAAAGGCAAGAAGAGTTCAACTTCGCAGCCAACTGAAACGTATCTTGCTCCCACTACTACGGGTGTAAGTACAGAACAATGCAAACTCGTTGAGGCGAGTCCGGAACGCGCAAAGTATGGAAACATTTTTGTGGCGTTTCCTCCAATTGGAGGCAATCTCGAACCGTCCGGCACCTTCAAGGTCGTACTCATTCCAATTGATTGGGCCGATTTACCAGGGGAAGCAAATCCGCTCGCACGCGTAACGGATCAGATAAAACTCTTTAACAGCTGGTTTGACACTGTTTCTGAAGGCAAAGTTTCATTTGTCTGGTCAACTTATGACAAATATGTGCGGGTACCAGGATCTGCATCGACTTACTATCAGGCTCGATCTGGTGGGGGCGATGCGATGGCAAAGGCAGCGATTGCTGCGGCCGATCCGTACGTCGATTTCACCGGTGTGAGGGCCGTGTATTTCTTGGCACCGAAGGATCAAAAAGTTTTTGTTGAGAGCTCGCAAGCGTTCAAGGATTTGAATCTTTCGGCACCGATACCGACCAACGAGGGGCAAATCATGAATTACGCCTTGGCTGGTTCTTACTTTGATATCCAGCCGAGGAATTACTGGAGTTATTGGGTGCACGAAACCGGACACATGTTCAAATTGCCCGATCTGAAATACAACTGGAACAACCATGGTGAAGTTGATATTCCTGTGCCAATCGGACCATTTAGTGGCTTCGACATGTTGTCGAGCCAAGATGGGCCATCCCGCACATTGAGCAGTTGGCTGCGGTGGATTATTGGTTGGTTACCAGCCGAATCTCTTTATTGCCAGAACTATTCAGATTTGAACAAGACGACCATCATGCTGAATCCGATAGATAATCGAACAACCGGAATCAAGTCGGCAATGATCAAGATTTCTCCGACGAAAATTCTCGCAGTCGAATCGCGTCGTCCTGCCAGCTACGACTGTAAGGCTCCAACCAATAGAGCTGGAGTCTTGGTGTACATCGTTGACGCAACAATCGGTCATGGTGAAGGTACTCAGATTTTGGTGCCACCATCGGGGCGAGGTTTGGTTGGAAACGATTGCGGAACGCCCGGAATACTTGATGCGATCTTGGACGTTGGAAACTCGGTTACTTCAAACGGCATCACAGTAAAACTTGTTAAGAGCGGCACATACGACACGGTAGAAATATCAAAGGCCGGGTAACTTTTGGCGAAACAACGCCAGCAACCCTTATGGTGATTGAAGAACCACAAGGAATGCCTTTTCCGTAACGCTATGATCGTTCAGGAAATAGCGGGGCTATAGCTCAATTGGTAGAGCG
>CAINLH010000078.1 GCA_903850275.1 uncultured Acidimicrobium sp. | reverse complement strand
GATGCCCGTGTGCAACGCGGCGTAAAGCTCGAAGATATCTTTAGCCAAATTCAGGCTGGCGAAGTTGCCACACTCAACGTCATCATCAAGTCCGACGTGCATGGTTCGCTCGAAGCCGTGACAGAGAGCCTCCGCAAACTGGAGAGCGAAGAAGTGCGCGCCGCGTTTGTTCACCGTGCGGTTGGCGCCATCACCGAAAACGACATCGCACTTGCTGCCGCCACTAACGCAACACTGATCGGGTTCAATGTCCGCCCAGATCGAAAAGTACGTGATTTGGCCGAAGCCGAAGGCGTCGAGATTCGCACCTACGAAATCATTTACAAACTCATCGAAGACATCGAAAAAGCGATGAAGGGCATGCTTGCTCCCGAGTTTGAAGAAGTGGTCACTGGAGAAGCCGAAGTGCGAGAAGTGTTCAAGACTCCAAAGGTTGGCGCTATCGCAGGTTGCTCGGTGCGTACAGGTGTTATTACACGCGGCACCAAAGTTCGATTCTTGCGCGACGGCACCATCATTTGGAAGGGTGCCATCACTTCGTTGCGTCGCTTCAAGGACGATGTTCGTGAAGTTCGTGAAGGTTTCGAATGTGGTATTGGGCTCTCCGACTTCCAGGATCTCAAACCAGGCGACCTCATCGAAACCTTTGAGTTGCGCGAGATTGCCCGCGACTAAGTAAAGTCGGGTCATGCACGCCGACTTAGATTTTTTCTTCGATCCTGTATGCCCATGGGCATGGATCACATCTCGCTGGGTAGCCGAAGTTCAATCGCAGCGAAGCTACGACGTCTCCTGGAAGTTCATCAGTTTGCGCATGGTCAATGCCGAGCGTGGGTACGCCAACAATTCTCAATACGAGGCAATCCATAACGCTGGCCTGCAAGGTTTGCGAGTTGCAAGCGCAGCGCGGTCGATAGAGGGCAATGCTGGGGTGGCAGCCTTCTACACCGCTCTAGGCACCGCAATCCATCACGATGGTCGGCGCGACTTGCTCGAGAACCCACACGCGTTTTTGTCCGAGGTTGCTACAAGCGCATCGCTTCCCAAAACAATTGCTGATGCCTTCACCGACGAGACCCACGACGAAGTAATTCGTTTCGAAACCGAGATTGCTCTTGGGCGCACTGGCAAAGACGTTGGTACACCGATTCTCACCTTTAATCCCAAGGCAGTTAACGAAGCCAGTCTGTTTGGTCCCGTCATTTCAAAGATTCCTCGTGGCGATGAGGCAACCAAGTTGTGGGATGCTGTGCAAACAATCGCCGAATCTGGCGTTGCCGAAATCAAGCGTTCGCTGCGTGCCGCACCCCAGTTTGACTAGGGATCAAAAATGAAGGTTATTTACACCGACGCTCATCTTGGTCACAACCCACAACAGGAAATTGCCGAGTCTGGTTCGCACTCTCCTCACGAACACACGGCCAGGGCCGAAAACATTCGCGAAACATTGCAGGCCGATGCAACAATGCAGTTACTGCCACCTACGCAGTGGGGTGTCGATCCGATAAATGCAGTGCACAATCCGGGGCTGAACAACTTTCTTACCACTGCATGGAACGATTATCAGCGAGAAGTGCGCCCAAGCCGTGAAGTCGTTCCCGATTTTTTCTATCGCCCTTCCCTTCGTGACGAGATGTCGCAATTGGCCGAACCAACTGCAGCCAACGCTCGGCTTGGCTGGTGGTGTTTCGAAACGACAACCCCGATCACTGAAGGCTCTTACGTTGCAGCGCGTGGCGCGGTCGACACAGCGCTCACGGCAACGCAGCTAGTTCTCGGTGGCGAAAAGTTTGCATATGGTTTGTGCCGACCACCGGGCCATCATGCGACGACCGACTTGTATGGCGGCTATTGCTTCTTCAACAACGCAGCAATTGCCGCACACCACGTGGCAACTACGACGGGCACAAGAGTGACAGTGCTCGATGTTGATTACCACCATGGCAATGGCACGCAGCAGATCTTTTACGGCAGGGGAGACGTGCAATACGTTTCACTTCATGGCGACCCACAGCGGGCGTACCCCTACATCACTGGTTTTGCCGACGAATTGGGTGAGGGCAAAGGACGCGGCTCGAATACCAATATTCCGCTTGCGGCAAAAACCGATGACGATCGTTTCCTTGATGCACTCGATGAGGCTTGTGAGGCTGTGCAATCGTTTGGTCCATCGCTGCTCATCGTTTCGCTTGGGCTCGATACGTTTATCACCGATCCAATCTGCGATTTAGCCGTCACGCGCGACGGTTTTTCCAGAAGTGGTGCCCGAGTACGAGGCTTGGGTTTGCCTACGGTGGTGTTGCAAGAGGGTGGCTACGACCTCGCAAATCTTGGTCTTAATGTGCAGGCATGGTTGCATGGCCTGCAGTCGGCCTAGATCTTCTTTACTACCGTCG
>CAINLH010000077.1 GCA_903850275.1 uncultured Acidimicrobium sp. | reverse complement strand
CCAACCCGACTATTGCGATGAAGCTCAAACTTTTGCAGTACCGAAGGAACGAAGTCGTTGCATTTTTGCAAGGTGGGGAAGAAGTTGCGCAAGAGGCCGCAGAGCTGGTTGCAACATTTGCTGGCTCGACCATTCAGTCCCGCGGCGTCGACGCGTTAGTGGAGGCGGCACTGCTCGTTGCCGACGATCTCATTGTCATGAAGCGCACAAGTGATGGCCAGCTGGTGGTGGTTGCCGGGGTGGTTTGTTCTCCAAGCAGATGGAAAATCGAAACCAAGTTAGGGCAAGACATGATGGCCGTTCATGCTCCGGTGGCGCGATACGCCGAACATGTCGGTGGTGCAGTGGACACCACAATGAATCGACTGCGCGCAGATCAGCCCATGATTCGATCCAACTGGACGATTGAAGATCACTGTGCGCTTTTTCAGCCAATTGCACCGAGCGAACCGCTGGTGAATGACCCCTCGATGTTGTGGGTTCGGATGGAGCGGCAAACGTTGAGGTTCCTGCCTCGCACTGGTGGATCCTTGTTTACTATTCGTACCTATCAGCAGCCGATTACCGAATACGTGGCTCGTGGGAAAGAAAAAGCGAAGACGCTGCATTCGTTGATTAAGCGACTTCCCGATGACGTTGCGAAGTACAAATCGCTTTTGCATTACCGCAAACAATTGTTGGAGTGGCTGGAGCCGTTTACCAAATAATCAGGTGGTGTAATCGGCGTTGATACGTACGTATCCTGCCGTCAGATCGCAACCCCAAACAGTTGCCGATTCGTTTCCGGTATTGAGGTCCACATGAATGCGGACATCCGAACCTTTCATATACGTGCTGAGTGCCGAAAGATCATCTGCGCCAATTTGCCTCGGATACACCTCTTGGGTTCCAAAACGAATGATCACCGATGCTTGATCGATGTCGGTGTATTGGCTGCATTTACCTACCGCCATTGCCACACGGCCCCAGTTTGGGTCTGCGCCATGCACCGCAGTTTTTACTAGTGGCGAGTTAACTATGGCCTTGGCAACTGTCTTCGCCTGCTCGTAATCGCGCGCATTATCGACACATACTTCGATTAACTTTTCGGCGCCTTCTCCGTCTCGTGCAACTTGTTTGGTCAGCGAAAGGGCAACGTCGAACAAGGCATGTTCAAGTGCGGCCATATCGGCTTTGCCGGCTTTTCCACTTGCTAGGACAATTGCTGTGTCACTGGTGGAAGTGTCGGTGTCGACGGAAACGCAGTTGAAGGTGCGAGCGATTACGCGCTGAAACATTGTTTGCAAATCTGACGAAGAAATTTCTGCGTCGGTGAATATCAGCGTGATCAAGGTGGCCATGTTCGGCTCGATCATGCCGACACCTTTTGCAACACCAACAACGCGAGCGCCCGAACCAGTAACTTCGCACTGTGCAACCTTGCTTACGGTGTCGGTGGTCATGATGCCGCGAGCAACATCATCTGCTGACGTGCCCTGAGGTTGTGCGGGAAGTGCGGCAAGACCAGCACGGACTTTGTCCATCGGGTACTGGCGACCAATGACTCCTGTTGAGGCAATGAGAATCTCGTTGTCATTGCAACCAATGGCCCGAGCTACGCCAGCAACAACTTCGCGGGCATTGTTCATGCCTTCTACGCCAGTTGCAACATTGGCGTTTTTCGAAATGACCACAACACCAAGGGCTTTGCCATCGGCAGCATGTTCGCGACTGACAAGAACGCTTGGGCCAGCAAAGCGACTCTGTGTGAAGAGGCCTGCTGCCGCACACGGCGCATCGGCAACAACAAGCGTGAAGTCATCGGTGGTGTCTTTAATGCCCACGTTGGTTACATGAGCACGGAAACCCTGTGGCAGCGAGATGGTCATTGCTGCGCGGAGAAGTGCTTCTCGATATTGACGAGAGTTTGTGCCATGGCCTTCTCATTGCTCTGCATTGAACCCCTGAGCTTGAGAATCAGAATCGACTTGCTTCCGTTGTAGTCAAATTGCTCAACAACGTTGGTGCCGCCATCAACAGGCTCGAGGATGTAGCGCCAAATGTGACCACCAAAGTGCTGCCATGCAATGCGTCGATTTTCTTCAAATTCGACAACAGTGTTGGTCATTTTGTACGACACACCAATCTTCATATCCATCGTGAACTTTGCTCCGAGTGATAAGCGTGGCGGCGCAGAAACCTTCGCTGCTTTAACGCTGCCCGACCCGTCAATCTTTGAGTGCTGACGTGGGTCTGCAAGAAGTTCGAAAATGAGTCCAGGGGCTGCGGGTACAAAGCGTTCGACTGAAACTATTTTGGTCTTCGTGTCGTGAGTCATGTATTGCAGGTTAGGCGAGGAACTGTGCAACAGCCTCGCCACAGCGTCGTCCCGAAAAGAGTGCGCCTTGAATAGATCCTGTATCGCGGTGATCGCCACAAACAAAGCGGCCGCCTCCCAACGACACGGGTTGTCGGGGCGCGAACGGTGGTTGTTGCACCGGGCCACCGTGCGCAATTGAGTAAGTGCGCAAATGTTTCCAAGCGTCAACCTGGGCGCCCCACCAGGTGCGCAGTTGCGTGCGAGCTATTTCTTCCAAATCACCGTCGATCACACCGGGGAGAGCGGCAACAATGAGGTGCTTGCCGGGTGGCGCATAAGAAGGAGCAACATTGCTGAGAACCGCCACGTTGAGCACGGGCCCCCGGCCTGTTCCATCAAGAACAACGAGCTTTTCTTTTGTTGGGGCAATATCGGCAGCGAAGTAGACACACCCAGCAGTTCGGGATTTCACTTCTGGCAGCCCAAGCACCGTGCTGGCCTTGGGGCCATCGGTTGCGACCACCACTGCGCGTGTCTGGATTGTGTTGCCAACAGACAACAACACTGTGTTGCCATCAATCGATGCAACGCGAGTATTGAGAAACACGGAACCGGGTTGTAGGCGTGCGGCGAGTTGCTCGGGTAGCGCCTGCATTCCTCGTGAAGGAAGAACACTCGAACCTTCCGAGAGCGAACGGAAAATGACGTCGAACATTCGTCGGGAAGTTGCTAGGGCTGGGTCTAGCTGAATGCCGCCGAAGAGCGGCCTGAAAAAACGTTGAATCATGCGGGTGGAGAAGCCGGCAGCGCGCAACGCAACAACGGTGGAAATATCGCGGCCACGAAGCAACCTTCGCGGGTGAGTGCGCAGCACCCGGCGGCGAAGGAAAACAATGCGAACCTTGTCCAGGATTGTTCCGATGGGTGCAAGAGCAGTTGCAACAAGTGTCGTTGGTTTACGAAACGGGTCGGACACAACATGTCCTTTGCCTTTGCGCCACACCAGTGCGCCTGGGTCAAACTCGCGAACATCAAGCGCCTGCATGTCCACTTGCGTCGCAAGCTCTGGGTATGCGGTGAGTAAAACCTGAAATCCGCGGTCGAGCAGGAACCCGTCAACGGAATCTGTGCGAACACGACCACCAACCGCATCGGAAGCCTCGACAACGATTGCGGAGAACCCGGCTTGTTGAATAACACGCGCTGCCGACAGGCCTGCAAGCCCCGCACCGACTACAACAACATCAACGTGTTCTGGAAGATTCATTACTTGGTGAGCAGTGAACGCAGCGCGCTTTCAAGTGTGGAGTGCTTAAAGACGTAGCCGCTTGCAGTAAGCGCCTGCGGCATCACTCGTTGGCCGGTAAAGAGCAAAGCATCTGCCAGTTCTCCACCAAGCAGGATCTTTGGTGCAAATGTGGGCACCGGAACGATTGCTGGTCGTTTAACAACACGAGCCAGCACTTTCGTAAATTCCGCGTTGGTGACAGGTTGCGGTGCAGTGAGGTTTACGGCACCTGAAACATTTGCGGTGAGCAAATGAATGATTGAAGCAACTTCGTCATCCATCGATATCCAGCTTTGCCACTGCTTACCGTTACCAAATTTTCCGCCAACGCCAAGTCGGAAGAGCGGAAGAAGTTTCTTGAGCGCTCCGCCTTTGGGGCTCAACACAATTCCCGTGCGCAGGAACACCGTGCGCACTCCGGCATCAATCGCTGGCTTCGCCGCCGCCTCCCATTGTTCGCAAACATCGGCAAGAAACCCTGTGCCGTGCGCGCTCGTTTCGGTCAGTTGTTCGTCGCCCCGAGCGCCGTAAATGCCAATTGCTGAGCCGGATAGAAATACAGATGGTTTACGTTGCAATGAAGCAATGGTGTTGGCGAGCAGCAAAGTTGTTGCGGTTCGGCTATCAAGAATTTCTTTGCGGTAAGCATCGCTCCAGCGCTTGTCGCCAATGCCAGCGCCCGAAAGATGAATAACCGCGTCGCAGCCCTCGAGGGAAGCTGGGTCGAGCTTTCCCGACTTCGGGTCCCACATGATTTGGCCTGCCCCAGCAGTTCGGCGGACAAGTTGGACAACTTCATGCCCACTCGACTTGAGCGTTTTTGCGAGTTGAGTTCCAATGAGACCACTTGCACCAGAGATAACAATTTTCATGAGATCAGAATACGACAGGAATCACCAACACTTGGGATCGTGCCAGAAACACTATGGAATGACGATTGGCACCGAAGTTACGACTGTATTTGGCCTGAACAGCAGGCGCGCTTTAATTGCTAGTGCCGACTGGTTGTGCAGCCATTGCGAACGGAGGCTGGTGACGAATTCAGGGATGATGACCGTGATGATGTCGTCGTTTAGTTCGTCATCCAATTCGTTGATGCGATTGAGAATTGGCTCGGTGAGATCTCGGTATTCGGAAACGACAGTGTCGAGTTCGATACCGATGTTGTACTTCTCCCAATCCGCATCAAGCTGAGCCCGGTCGGTTGGGGATTGAATTACGGAGAGTGCGATTACGCGGTCTGGTCGCAAACTTTGTGCATAGCGAACGGCCTGCAACACACCTTGGTTCACCGATCCAACCAGCACAACAACGGTGTGCGTGCGGAATGGTGCGGAGTAGCCCTCGGTGGGTGCGAGGAAGCCGCGCACACGCGAATAGTGCTTGCTCACTGAGATGAATGCAAGAACCAATGTTGGAATCACTACTGCTGGAATCCATGCACCGTCGGTGAACTTCACGACGACAACGATCCCCGCCACGAGTGCGGTAGTCGCTGCACCGAAACCCGACATAACGGCACGCGGAACCCAGCCAGGGCGTTTGTGTTTTCGATGGTGTACGAGCATTCCAAACTGGCTGAGCGTAAAGCCGGTGAACACTCCAACTGCGTAGAGAGGAATGAGTGCGTTGACCACACCGCCGAATGCAACTACAAGAAGCGAAGAGGCAATACCAAGAAAAATAACACCGTTAGAAAACACCAAGCGGTCTCCGCGGTTCATGAATTGGCGTGGCAGGTAATTATCTTTTGCGATAATCGACGACAGCCGAGGGAAGTCTGCGTATGCGGTATTGGCTGCCAAAATCAAAATTGCAAACGTTGCAAATTGAGTGAGGAAGAACATGATATTTCTCCCACCGTAAACCTGCTCGGCAAGTTGAGCCAAAACGGTGTCGGCAATGTGGCCCTCTTCGTCTTTCAGAGGTTGCAAGTGCTGCGCAAGAATACTTAAGCCAAAGAAGCTTGACCCGAGGATGCAGGCCATGATGATCAATGTGGTACTTGCATTGCGCGGTTCTGGTTTTTTGAAGGCGGGGACGCCATCGGCTACGGCCTCAATACCCGTCAATGCAACGGCGCCCGAAGAGAATGCTTTAAGAAAGAAGAAGAGCGTGATGCTGTTGTTGCCGCCGAGTAGTTCTTGGGAGAATTTGTCGTCGTGAGGGATTGGGCCAAGGTCCTGCACGAATACTCGGAACAGCCCATACCCGATCAAGATAAACAACATGACGATGTAGAGATATGTGGGTGGCGCAAACAACGCCCCGGATTCTTTTAAACCACGAAGGTTGGCGAGTGTCACGAGTGCGATAAAGCCAACGCACAGCGTGACACGATGAGGCTCTAGGCCGTTGAATGCCGAAACTATGGCTGCTACGCCTGCGGCT
>CAINLH010000076.1 GCA_903850275.1 uncultured Acidimicrobium sp. | reverse complement strand
TGTTCCATCTGCGGGTCGAAGTCATCTTGCGTAAGTGGCAACTCGGTTGGCGAAAGTGCCGATGCTTCGTTCGATGGAATGTCGTTCGGGTGCATGAAGATTGCGCGGTGGGCATATGAACCGACTTCCATCGATCCTGTTGACTGGCGCTCGTAGCAGAAGGTGTCCATGTCACGAATAATTGGGAATGCAACTTCGGCGTTGGTCTTTTGCAGCACGTCAATCGGGCCAACGTCGGCCATCTGGTGCACCGCTGGGGTTAATGGAATATTTGCGCCGGCCATTTGTGCAATGCGTGGGCTCCACACACCGCAAGCGATAACGACGTAGTCGGCTTCGATGCGTCCCTTGTTGGTGACTACGGCTTTGATCGTGCCATTAACTACTTCGAGGTCGAGTACTTCTGTGTTTGCAAATACTTTGGCGTGTCCGGCTTTAACGGCACTCTCGCGCATCAGGGTTCCTGTTTGCAGCGAGTCGACGACAGAGACGCTTGGGGTATAGAAGCCGCCAAGCAGAATCTTCTCGTTAACAAATGGAACGAGCTCTTTGATTTCAGCAGGGGTGAGCAGTTTCGAATCGATGCCCCAAGCTTTTGCCGAAGTCATACGGCGGTTGAACTCTTCCATGCGCTCTGGTGTGCGTGCTACTTCGATGCCGCCACATGTTCCGTTCATGCCCATGTCGATGTATTGCTTCTGTGACGCAAGAGTGAGCAGCGCCATTTCTTTGTTGTGGTCGGTCGGAAAAATGAAGTTGGATGCGTGACCGGTAGATCCACCGGGGTTGGGGAGCGGTCCCTTGTCGATGAGCACCATGTCGGTCCATCCAAGTTTGGAGAGGTGTCCAACGAGACAGTTACCGACGATGCCTGCGCCGATGACTACACACTTAGCGCGACTTGGAAATTCACTCACGAGTTACCCCCGAAACGAGAGCCCCGATGCACCTGCGTCGGGGCGGTATTGAAATGGAACTTGACAATTCGGTAGTATATCAGCGCAATATCAGCTGTAAAAATTGAGGATATGATGTCGGGCGTGAGCATTTCGCTAAGCGAGCAGGCCTATCTCAAGATCCGCGACAAAATTGTGCGCCTTGAAATGGCACCGGGTGACGTCATCCGCGAGGACGCGCTTCAAGCCGAATTGGGCATTGGCCGAACACCCATCCGAGAGGCACTACAGCGGCTGGCGCGCGATCAATTCGTCACTGTCATTCCACGACGCGGCATGTTGGTCTCCGGCATCGACGTGATGGAACTTTCCATGCTGTATGAGACAAGGGCGATTTTGGAACCGTATGCAATGCGTTTGGCTGCGGCGCGTGGCAAACAGGAACATTGGGTTGCAATGGCCGACAACTTGCAGAACGCTCGTCGACCCGGCGTATCCAACGACGAGCTCATGAGCATCGACCGCAAGTGTCACGAAATTGTTTGGGACGCCGCGGGCAACCGTTTTCTTACTGACACGCTCGACATGATGTATGCGCAAAGCGACAGGTTGTGGCACCTCTACATTGCCGATGTCGCCGACATGCGCCATGCAGTAGAAGAGCACACAGAGATGTATCAAGCTCTCGCAGCTGGTGATGGCGACAAAGCCGCTGCATTGGCGGAAGCACACGTGCGTGCGTTTGACGAGGAAATGAATTTAGCGGTGCGAAAGAACTTGGCTTCGCCGCTCGTTTCGTAATCACGCTTACTGCGTGCTGATGCTCGCTCTAAATTCGCCTTCGCGCATCTTTTCTAGAATCTCTTTTGGCGGTTCATCCAGACGTTGCAAAGTAACTCCAACAATTTCTTCGGTGCAAGGAAATTGGTGAGGGTACGGGCCAACGGGGGAGCCGGTATCCATACCCACGTCAAAAGTTTCGCCGCTCATCGAAAAAACTAGGGGCACTGTGCGATCAATTCGCACCGAGTGGCCATCACCATCATCAACAGTAAGCACGGCTGTGCCACCTGCACCGAAGCCACCGTCGTAAATGAATGTAAGGCGAATTTCGTGTGGCCCCATCGAAAGGGGAATCGGGTGTTGCACTGCGCTGTGTTCATGACCAAACCAGTTGTAATGAAATGTTGGCCTAGATTGTTCGTCGATATACATCGACCAGCCAGCCATGTTTCCGCCCTGACAAGCAATCACACCCTGCGGCTTCGAATTCTGCACAACGATCGAAGCGGTGATTCGGTACGAGCAGTTTTTTAGATTGATGACAGAGCTTTCCGGCATGCGCACGTGAGCAGCGGTGTATGTCATGGACGAAAAACCGTCGAGAGAATGGGGTACGGCAAACTCACCGTTGCGTGGCGAGCCTGGGTCGCGCAATGGGTACACCCCGTAGTCGGTTGCGTGTTGGTGGAACAGCTGTTGTAATTCGGCAAGTTTGTCGGGGTGGGTTAGCGCCAAGTCCACTGCCTGCGAGAAATCCTTTTCTATGTTGTACAACTCCCACTTTTCTTGTGGCCCATCAAACTCGAGACCTTGCAATCTGATCCATGGAAGGCGCCCATGGAAACATGAAGCAATCCAGCCCTCGCTGTACATCGCCCTGTTGCCAAGGATCTCGAAATACTGCTCGGTGTGTGTACTGGCTGCAGTTTCGTCATTGAGCGAGTACAGCATTGAGGTTCCGTGAATAGGCATCTGTTTGATGCCGTTGACGCTGAGCGGCGGCACAATTCCTGCAGCCTCGTAAATGGTCGGCGCAATGTCGGTGACATGGTGGAACTGGGTGCGTAGTCCACCGCGTTCGGCAATCTTTTTTGGCCAAGAAATTGCCATTGCGTTTCGTGTGCCACCAAAGTGTGATGCGACCTGTTTCATCCATTGAAATGGAGAGTCGAGCGCCCATGCCCAGCCAACATTGAAATGGTTTTCGCACTTTGCCGTGCCGAAATCGTCCATGTGCTCAAGCAGCCACTCTGGGTCTTCCGGGACACCATTCTGGAATGACGGTGCGCTCCATGCGCCGTGGACGGTTCCTTCTGCGGATGCCCCGTTGTCGCCAGTGATGTAAATGACCAGTGTGTTTTCCGCGATGCCCAAAGTCTCAAGTTGATCGATGACTCTCGCTATTTGTGCGTCGGTGTGCTCCAAGAACCCAGCAAAGGTTTCCATCAGTCGGCTTGCGACAGGGCGGTAACGCTCGGGGTAGTCGTCCCACGATGGAACCTGTTCGGGGCGCCCAGTTAACGTGGTGTCAGGTGGGATTACACCAATTTGCAATTGGCGTTGATAGATCTGCTCTCGCAGTGAGTCCCATCCGTTGTCGAACACGCCCTTGTATTTTTCAATCCATTGTCGGGGCACATGGTGCGGCGCGTGCACCGCAGGCGTGGAGAAGTACATAAAGAATGGTCTGTTTGGCGTGCTTGCGTGTTGCCGTTGCATCCAAGTGATTGCCTGATCGGCAAGATCTTCAGTGAGGTGATAGTCATCGCGGCCAACATGCGGCGCAATTGGAGTTGTCTGGTCGTAGACGGGTGGTTCCCACTGCGATGATTCCGCGCCCATGATTCCGTAGAAGCGATCGAAGCCAAGACCAGTCGGCCACCGGTCAAACGGACCAGACGGGCTTTGCTCCCAAGACGGAGCAAGGTGCCATTTGCCAAAGCACGCAGTGCTGTAGCCATTCATTTTCAGTACTTGAGCAGTAGTCGCCGACTCGGGCGGTATCGCGCTGTCGTAGCCAGGAAATGAATTGGCGATTTCTGTAATGCCGCCCATGTGCACGGAGTGATGGTTGCGGCCGGTGAGCAGCGCCGCACGTGTTGGCGAACACAGTGCCGTTGTATGGAATTGGTTATAACGAAGACCATTTTTCGCAACGCGGTCGAGGCCAGGAGTGTTTACAGGCCCACCGAATGTTGCAAACGAACCGAAGCCAACATCATCAAGCATGATCATCACGATGTTCGGCGCACCATCGGGTGCAGTTTGTTGCTGTAACTTGCGGGGCTTCGAGTCGGTGATGATTCGGGCAATGTCACCCTCAAAGGGCGGAGTGGGCAGCGGAATATTCCCAGCCGTCACGCGCACAGCCCCGCAATGTCAAACGCCTTCAAGGCGCCAACAACCGATTGTGCGTCACCTTCAATTACTAGATCTCCTTGCGAAATGCTGGCGCTCAGCGTGAGAGATCCGCCGACGATATTTGCCCACGTTTCAAGTGAGCACTTCACGATGTTGTTCGAGGTTGTGTTGCTCACTGGCACCGCAACAGCATTTCGAATGTGCAGGGATGCGGTTTGCCCATCTTGAAACTGCCAACGAATGAGAGTGTCCATGTTCTGGGCGCGCTCGGGCACGAGCAACACGCGCATGAGTCGGATGGTTGTCTCTGCGGGAGAAGAGAGGATCTGTCTCTTAGAGAGACGGTGGGTTGAAAAGCGTGAAAGATCGAATGTGCCGTCCAGGTGTCGCGCTCGGGCAAGGCACCAGTTACGAATGTTTGCAGAGGGAGTGCGTTGTGCAACTGCGCGAAGCACCGAGGCATACAGTCGTTTGTCGTCATCGGTGGAGCCCGAATAGTGAATGAGCCACGAGCCGCACTCGAGCGCCCATCGAACGTCGTCATCGCGCAGGGCGGTTGTCACCGTGTTTCGCACTATTTCAACTCCGCCAAAACCTGCAATCAAACGATCGGCACGATCCGTAGTAGGAATCGGAAATAGGTTCGACTCTTCGCCATCAAAAAAACCAAACAGGCCACTTCGTATCTGGCGCACATGATGTTCGGCGACTCCGTAATACTCGGAGGTGAGGTAGTCGTCGTCGTAGTAAGAGGGAAGTTGGATGAGGTGTGCCAAGTCTCGGGATGCAGCGCCACGGTTAGTGTGCCGCACGGTCTGGTCCCACAAGAACTGGATGGAATCGCGGTACCGGGTAACCCGTCGAATAATTTCGTCCTGGCCTGAGATCGGCGGGCCGTGGGCGCCGACCAAGTGCTCCGACTGAAGCGACAAGAGATGGTCGAGCCCTCGCAGCATTACTTGGGGGTCGCGATACTCTTCGCCGCGAATAGCAAAAATATTAAACAACACTGGCCAAACAAGGTTGTTCACTGCAGTTCCTAGTGAAGGGAACCAGTACGTCACCGAATCCTCGGCATCACTTGGCGCGGGTGTTACTTCGATTGCTAGGCCGGCAACGTCGATGGTGCATTGCTCTGCAAATGTGTTGGTTGGTGCAATGAAACTGACGGTGTGTGGCGCGTGTGCCGGGTCTCGATAGAAATTTCCTAAACCCACGTTGACGAGGCCGTCCTCGCCAGAGTCAGTCAACGTGACGGCGAATTGCTCGACTAGCCCTCGGCTATAGGCAGGCGCAATCTCGGTAGCGGTGCGTTCTCTGTTGAATGAAATGTCTGCGTGCCCCCAGACAGGCACCTCACCAAATTTGTCGAAAACTGCTTGTGTGCCACCTACGTAGTGAAAGTGCGTGTACAACACGGCAACAACCGGGCGAGACGTGTGCTTCTCAAGTTCGGTAAGCGCGTTGCGCATTTCCTCGACAGACTCACCTGTATCGATGGCAATGATTCCATCTGGTGCGTTGATAAACGATTGGTTTGAGAGTCCATTGCCCACGAAGGTCCACACACCGGGTGCAACTTGGTAGAAGTTTTTAGCAAGTAGTGCAGAGTGCGCTATGTGGTCGCGGTGTGCAACCTGACCGTTCGGGAGCGTTTCGGTTAGTCGTGCGTTTGGCTCAAAGCTCTTACTGCGTCGAACCTTTTCGGACATGTGTATACCGTAGGCGAATGTCGGGGCCGCCAAAGACGTGAACTATTGGTACGAGCCAAGCTCCTGGGCTGGGTCGGTAGACGCGGCATCCGGCCAATTGGAATACCAAATATCCGCTGCAGATGTACCAACGTGAAGAGGTAATCGATCGAAACCATCAATCGGCGTAATGAGCGGTTCGATGATCACGTCATAACGCGGTTTGGCGAAAAAGGGGAACGACTGCCTAGCCTCGCCGGTTCGATTGACCACTCGGTGCGGCGTCGAAATCAATCGACCACCGCTCCATAGTTCCAGCATGTCTCCAACGTTCAATACAAAAGCGTCTTCAGGACACACTGCATCAATCCATTCTCCACTGCGTGCACGAACCTCGAGGCCGCCAATTGGGTCGTGTGCCAACGCGGTGATCACATTGAAATCTTTGTGCGGATGAATTCCCCAGCCATCCGCGTTGGCATTCATGGGCGGGTAGTTGAGCAGCGTCATGTTGGTTAGCCCTTGCGTCATGCACGACATCACAAAACTCGCGTCAATCTGTAGCGCGGAGCAGAGGGCAACAACGATGTCGTTGGTTACGCCCTCAAGCGCATTCCAATAAGTCAGCACGGGTGTCTTCACGTCGAACGAAATCGCGGGCCACTTGTTAGCGCCGTATAAAGGCGACTGCGAGCAGATTGGATCATTCGGGTCGGTTTCATTGTGCAGTTTCCACGCTTCGTATTGGTCGGCCGTTCCCTTTCCCGAATTTGGTGTGAAATACCCAAGGGGCACGAAACCTCGATAGTTGCCTTTCTCAACCATGTCTGCCAACAACACTTCTCGCGGGGTAGCGAACAGCTCACGAACCGCAGCACGCATGTTGGTGACTGTTCTAGCTGCAACCCCATGGCCGGTGACGATGGCAAACCCGATGTCGCTAAATGCTTGGAATAGGTCTTTGGCTGCGACCAAGTATTCGCTGGAGTTGGTCGCGGATGTTCGGATTTCGGATATATCAATAATCGGGAGCGACACTGCCATGGGCTTACCGTAGCCCATGGTTTTGTCATATATCAGCGGAGTATCTGCCTATATAGTGGTTCGGCTGTTGGTGCTCAACCCGAGTAACCGTGCCATATATAAGGAGTACATCATGTCGTTCCCATCAGATCTGGAAATTGCACGCAAGGGCGTTGCGAAGCCACTTACCGAGATTGCCGCCATGATGGGAATCGGCGAGCACCTGTTGGAGCCTTACGGCAAGAGCCTTGCAAAGATCAGCCTGGACGCAATCGACGAACTTAAGGGTCGACCAAAGGCGAAGTATGTAGTAGTCACCGCAATCACCCCAACGCCACTCGGCGAGGGAAAGACCACCACAACTGTTGGTCTTGGTCAGGCCTTTAAGCACATTGGCAAGAACGCAGTCATCAGCCTTCGTCAGCCATCCATGGGTCCAACATTTGGAATCAAAGGTGGCGCTGCCGGTGGTGGTTACAGCCAAGTCATTCCAATGGAGCTGCTCAACTTGCACCTCACAGGAGACTTCCACGCAGTTACTGCAGCGCACAACCTGTTGTCGGCAATGGTGGACAACCATTTGCATCAGGGCAACGAACTCGATCTCGATATGGACAACATCACTTGGCGTCGTGTAATCGACGTCAACGATCGTTCGCTTCGCAATATCATCGTGGGTCTTGGAACCAAGGAGGACGGAGTTACGCGTCAGACAGGTTTCGACATCACCGCAGCCTCCGAAGTAATGGCAATTCTTGCCCTTTCAACCTCGCTCGAAGATATGCGCAAGCGTTTCGCGCGAATCGTTGTCGGCTACAACTCCAAGGGAACACCAGTGACTGCAGAGCAGCTGAGTGGTGCAGGCTCCATGGCAGTCATTATGCGCGACGCGATCAAGCCAAACTTGCTGCAAACGCTTGAGAACACGCCAGTAATTGTTCATGCCGGCCCATTCGGCAACATTGCGCACGGCAACTCGTCAATCATTGGCGACATGGTCGGTATTCATGGTGGCGATTACCTCATCACCGAGGCAGGCTTCGGCGCTGACATGGGCGCAGAACGATTCTTCAACATCAAGTGCCGTTACTCGGGCTTGAAGCCAGATGCCGCCGTGTTGGTAACAACAGTTCGCGCGTTGAAGGCTCACTCCGGTAAGTACAAGATTGTTGCCGGCAAGGCATTGCCACCAGAGCTATTGGCCGAGAACCCATCCGATGTCGAAGCCGGTGGCGAAAACCTGAAAGCACAGATTGAAAACGTGAAAGCACACGGTGTTGTGCCAGTGGTTGCTATCAACTCGTTCCCAACCGACCACAAATCGGAACACGATGCCATTCGCAAGATTGCCGAATCGGCTGGCGCACGCGTTGCAGTGTGCACGCACTTCGCCGATGGTGGTGCGGGCGCGGTCGACTTGGCGAGGGCAGTGGAGGAGGCTTGCAATGAGCCAAACAACTTCCACATGCTGTACACCGATGATGCATCGTTGAAGGAAAAGATCGAGACCGTTGCCAAGACCATCTACGGCGCGGCAAACGTTACGTATTCGGCACTTGCCAACAAGCAATTGAAGAACTACACCGACAACGGATTCGGCAACCTGCCGGTTTGTATCGCCAAGACGCACTTGTCCATCTCGGGCGATGCTTCCTTGAAGGGCGCACCAAAAGGTCACACCCTCAACGTTCGCGAAGTACGCGCGTCAGTTGGTGCCGGCTTCGTGTATCCAATCTGTGGCGACATGCGTACTTTGCCAGGCCTTGGCACAAAGCCTGCCGCAGCAATCATCGACTTTGATGAGAACGGCGAAATCGTCGGATTGTCATGAGCAACGAATTCAAACGCACGCCCGGCGGCGCCATTTTGATGGACGGCAACGGACTGCGTGACGAAACTGTTGCACGTTTGCGCAAAGAAATTGAAGCTGCGGGTTCGCCCAAAGTGTGTCTTGCCACTGTGCTTGTTGGCGGCGATGCCCCAAGCCATATCTATGTAACCAGCAAGCACAAAAAAGCGCAAGAGGCCGGAATGGTTTCGGTTGGAGTGCATCTCGAAGAGGACGCAACACAAGAGCAGGTAGAGGCAGAGGTTCGCAAACTTGCGGCCGACCCTTCGGTGCACGGCATCTTGGTGCAACTTCCACTTCCAAAACATCTGAACTCTGAGCCAGTGCTTGCGTTGCTTCCACCCGAGAAAGATGTCGACGGTTTGACTGAGCGTTCGATGGGACGACTGATGCGCAGCCTTCCAGGCCACGCACCCTGCACCCCGCTCGGTGTCATGCGGTTGCTGGAGCGTTACGAGATTCCTACGAAGGGCAAGAAAGTTGTTGTTATTGGGCGCTCGTTTTTGACAGGCTTGCCTCAAGTGATCTTGTTCATTAGGAAAGGCGGCGACGCCACCACAACATGCGCTCACTCGATGACGCCAGCAGAAGATCTCAAAGCAATGTGCCGAGAGGCAGACATCATTGTTTCCTGCGTTGGTGTCGCTCGCATGATCAAAGCTGATTTTGTCAAGCCAGGCGCCACAGTGATCGACGTCGGTGTATCACGCATCGACAACAAGATTGTTGGCGACGTCGACTTCGACGAAGTGCAGGCAGTGGCGGGTGCAATCACACCAATGCCGGGCGGCACAGGCCCAATGACAATCGGATGTTTGTTAGAGAACACGTTGTCGGCA